>NZ_JBQEKA010000002.1:0-111497 GCF_052103615.1 Kerstersia sp.
TGGCCGTCACCGACTATTGGCTAGGCCTGGAAGATGCCCGCCAGAAGGGGCATGAGGCGGGGGTGACATCAGGCCGGGAAACGGGCTTGCGCGAGGTTTTGCGGCGTATGCTGACGCGTAAGTTCGGGGAGGTGTCGGCGGAAAGCCAGCGGTGCCTGGCAGGCGCCGATGCGCTCAAGCTGGAACAGTGGGCAGAGCAAGTGCTGGATGCCGCGACCGAGGGAGAGGTATTTCGTTAAGGCCTGGCGAGCGAGTCTGCCAGGGCAGGGCAGCCCTGGCAGGATTGTCTGCTGTCAGACCAGGAAAATAGTCGCCAGGCCCAGAAAGATGAAAAAGCCCAGGCTATCGGTCGCGAAGGTCAGGAGCACGGAAGACCCCAGGGCAGGGTCTTTGCCGAAGCGGGCGCGGACCATGGGAACGAGGACGCCGACGCCGGCGCCGACGAGCATATTGCAGACCATGGCGCCCATCATCACCAGGGCAATGGAAATTTCACCGGAAATGAACCAGGCGAAGCCGCCGGCGACCAGGCTGCCGCACAGGCCGACAAGCAGGGTGACGCTGAGTTCTTTCTTGATGAGCCGCCAGACGTTGTCAGGCGTGACGCGCCCGACCGCCAGCGCCCGGATGATCATGGTCATGGTCTGATTGCCCGAATTGCCGCCGATCCCGGCGACGATGGACATCAGGAAGGCCAGAATGACGATATGGCTGACAGTGTCTTCAAAGCGCGAGGCCACGATGGAAGCGATGGCGGCGGTACAGAGGTTCAGAAGCAGCCATGGGGCGCGGTTGCGCATGGCGGCGCGCATGGGCGCGAAGATATCTTCTTCCTGCATCCCGGCGCGTGACAAAGCCTGTTCATCGGAGTCTTCGCGGATGACGTCCACGACATCTGCGATGGTGACGCGGCCAATGAGCCTGCCCTGGTCATCCGTCACCGGGGCCGATACCAAGTCATAGCGTTCAAAGGCGCCGGCCGCTTCGGCATCGGAATCGGTCGGGCTGAGCGCGAGGAAATCTGGGCTCATGACGTCGCGCACATCGGTCTCGGGTTCTGAAACCAGCAGCCGGGTGAGCGGCAGCGTGCCTTGCAGTCTGTCCTGGCGGTCAACGACGAAGATTTGATCGGTGTGATCCGGCAGTTCCCCCAGGCGGCGCAGGTAGCGCAGGACGACCTCCAGCGTGACGTCCTCGCGCACGCGCACCATTTCGAAGTCCATGATCGCCCCGACGCTGTCCTCGGGGTAGCCCATGGCGGTCAGCAGGCGGGCGCGCTCTTCATCGGTCAGGCCCTTCTGGACTTCAGCAACGACATCCGGCGGCAGGTCGGGAGCAATGTCCGCCAGTTCGTCGGCGTCCATGTCGCTGGTCGCCGCCACGAGGTCCTGGCGGTCCATCGCTTCGATCAGCGATTCTCGTACCCAGTCGTCCACTTCCAGCAGCACGTCAGCGTCGTGGCTGTGGTCCACCAGGCTCCAGATGATCTGGCGTTCATCCTTGGGCAAGGATTCGAGGATGAAGGCGATATCAGCCGGATGCAGCTCATCAACCAGCTGCTTGATTTCCGCATCATGCTGCCGATGCAGCAGATTTTCCATCAAGCCGGCCCGGTCATTCTCCGCATATTGGCGGTGGGCCAGTTCGGACACCAGCTGCTGCCGGCGCAACAAGTCCTGTACCTGGCGCAGGGCAAGCTGTGCATCCTCCGGATCCAGGCGGCGCGGCGCGGGGGGCATACTGGGGGCTGTCGTCATTAAGAGGGTTCCTGCTACGCGGGTTCAGGCCGTGGGCAGCTTGCGCTTTTTGCCAGCTTCGTCCATGGCGACATAGGTTAACGTCGCTTCCGTGACCTTGACGATATCGCCGATGAGACGCCGTTGTGCGAAAACATCGACGCATACCGTCACGGAAGTGCTGCCGATACGAGTGATCTCGGCATAGAAGGCAAGCAGGTCGCCGACCCCCACAGGCTGGCGGAACTGCATGGCGTTCACGGCCACGGTTCCGACCCGTCCCTGCGCCAGTTGCGCCGCGACAATCGCGCCCGCCACGTCGATATGGGACATGATCCAGCCGCCGAAGACGTCGCCATGGTAATTGGCGTCTGCCGGCATGGGGACGACGCGCAGCGTGGCGTGCTTGCCTTCAGGCCAGTCGGGCAGCGTTTCCACGCCAGGGTTGGGGGCTGCCGGTTGCTGGGAGGGGGTAATGCTCATGATGCCAGAGATCCTTCTCGACTCGTTTGAAAAAATGGCGCTTGGGCGGCAAGGGGCATAGGCCGTCCGCGCCGTCCCAAGGCCTGGGACAGGGCGCGCGGCATGCGCCCGTGATTCGCGCCCGCGATTAGCCTGGCCAGTATGGTCACGCCATGGCAGGCGCCGCTATCCTATTTGCCTGCAGGAAGTGGCAGCCTTGCGGGAAAACCATGATGATAGCCCCCATGGGCGTTCAGGGGCGAGAGGAACCGTGATTCCTGCAGGTGTGACAGTCTTGAGTGACGGGCAGGCGTCAGCCGGCAGCGGCGGGCGTCAGCCGCTGTTGCGCCAGCGCGACCCAGGCCGACGCCCCGACGGGGATGAGATCATCATTGAAATCATAGCTGTCGTTGTGCAACAGGCAGGGGCCTTCGCCGTGACCGTCGCTGCGGTGGCTGCCGTCGCCCGCGCCGAGCCAGAAGTAACAGCCCGGGCGCGCCCGCAGCATATAGGCAAAATCTTCAGAGGCCATGGAGGGGCGTACCGCGTCATTCACGCTGGCTGCCCCCGCGACGCTCTTGAGCGCCTGAGCGCAGAAGGCGGTTTCCGCCGCGTCGTTGATCGTGGCCGGGTAGGTGCGGTGAAATTTCAGCCGGCCAGCGCAGCCGAAAGCGGCTGCGATCTGCTGGGTGATGGCCTGCATGCGTTGCTCCACCATATCCGTCATGCTATCGGCATAGGTGCGCACAGTACCGCTGATCATGGCATGCGTGGGAATGATGTTGTCGGCGCTGCCTGTGTGAATCTGCGTAATGCTGAGCACGGCGGTATCCAGCGGATTGCGGTTGCGCGAGATGATGGTTTGCAGCGCCTGGGCAATTTGCACGGCCGGCATGATGGGATCTACCCCCAGATGCGGCATGGCGGCGTGGGTGCCCTTGCCGTCGATATGTATCTGGAACTCGGCACAGGAGGCCATAATGGGCCCGGCGCACAGGCCGAATTCACCGGCAGGCAGGCCGGGCCAGTTGTGCATGCCGAAGACGGCTTCGACCGGGAAACGCTCGAACAGGCCGTCTTCGATCATGCGGCGCGCGCCGGCGCCGCCTTCTTCCGCCGGCTGGAAGATGACATGGACGACGCCGTCGAAATTGCGGGTGTGCGCCAGATAGCGCGTGGCCGCAAGCAACATGGTGGTATGGCCGTCATGGCCGCAGGCGTGCATACGGCCAGGGTGGCTGCTGGCATGGGCGAAGCTATTGGCTTCCTGCATGGGCAGCGCGTCGATATCCGCGCGCAGGCCGATGGCCCGCGTGCTATTGCCGAGTTTGCCGCGGATGGTGCCGACCACGCCGGTAGCGGCCAGGCCGCTGGTGGTTTCCACGCCCCACTGCTGTAGCAAGGACTGGATCAATGCCGAGGTGCGCGTTTCTTCGTAGCTCAATTCCGGGTGAGCATGGATATCTTGCCGGATGGCACGGAATTCGTCGTGCCAGGTTTGCAGCTCGGGAATGATGTTCATGGCTGAACCTGGTGGTAAGCGCCAGGGCCGGATGCCGGCTTGGCGTGGTCAAGGTGAGGCGCAATGAGTGCTTGCAGGCTGCCGGCGACGGCCTTGTTGCCGGCAACGATATTGCCGCTGCGGGCCCAGGGCTCTTGGCCGTACATATCGTTTGCCAGCCCGCCTGCCTCGCGCACCAGCAAGGTACCGGCAGCGACGTCCCAGGGGGCCAGGCCCATCTCCCAGTAACCATCGAAACGGCCGCAAGCCGTCCAGGCCAGGTCCAGCGCGGCTGCGCCGATGCGGCGGATGCCGCGTGTGGTGTGGATGGCGTCGTGCAGCATGGGCATGTACTGCGCTTCGAAGGAAAAATCGCGGAACGGAAAGCCAGTGGCCAGCACCGACTGATCCAGGGAAGGAGAGCGCGAGACATTGATGCGCCGCCCATTGAGCCAGGCGCCTATCCCTTGCACGGCGGTGAACAGCTCTTCGCGGTTGGGGTCATAAACGACGGCAACAATAGGATTTTCCTGGGTGCCGGTGGCGGTGTCGCTATGGGCGATCAGGGCAATGGAAACGGCGTAGTGGGGAATGCCGTGCAGATAATTGGTCGTGCCATCCAGCGGGTCTATGCACCAGGTGGCCGTGCCTTCCGGGCGGCCGCCGGTTTCTTCGGCCACGATACCGAAATCGGGGGTACGCTCGCGCAGCACGCTGATAATGGCCGCTTCGGCTTCGCGGTCGGCTTGCGATACCAGATCGTTCTGGGCTTTATGGTCGATGACCAGATCGCTGCGGCGGTGCGAGTAGGCCTGCAGGATCGCTGCGCCTGCGTGCGCGGCGCTGACGGCAGTATCTATGGCTTCGCTCAGGGCGCGCAGCGAGAGGAGATCCGGCAGGTCGGGAAAGGAGGTCTTCATGCTTCGCTCATCCAGGAAAGGCGGCCGGCGCAGTGGCTGGCAGTAATATTCATTATTCCATGCGGAAGTCTATCTCTTTTACATGTCTTCTTCGTATCAAGCATTAAAGCCGGCGCAGCCAGACCTGGATTCCTCAGGTCTGCCCTATAGCACCGACTATGGCGATATCTATCACGCAGCGCAAGGGTCGCTGGCCCAGGCGCGGCATGTCTTTCTGTCGGGCAACCGCCTGCCGCAGCGCTGGGCCGGGCGTGAGCGCTTTGTCGTGTGCGAAACCGGGTTTGGGCTGGGGGGCAATTTTCTGGCGCTGTGGCAGGCATGGCGCGCAGACCCGGAGCGCTGCCGGCGTTTGCATGTCGTATCGCTCGAAGCCCATCCTTTCACGCGTGCAGGCTTGGCAAGCATGTGGCGCGCCAGTTTGGCGCTGGAACTGAGGGCCCTGGCCGATACCTTGCTGGCGCAATGGCCAGAACCTCTGCCGGGATTGCATCGCCTGGAGTTCGAGGGTGGGGCACTGACCTTGACGCTGGGCTTCGGCGAGGCGCTGACATTGGCGCCCAGGCTGGAAGCGCGGGTGGATGCCTATTTCTTTGATGGCTTTGCGCCTGCGCGTAACCCGGAAATGTGGTCTGCGCACTTGTTCCGCCGGCTGGCGCGCATGGCGGCGCCAGATGCGACGCTGGCGACCTGGTGCAGCGCCGGGCATGTCCGCCGGGCCATGGAAGATGCGGGCTTTCTGGTCGAACGCTGGCCGGGGCTGAATGGCAAACGGCATATGGTGGCAGGGGTACGGCGCGCTTTGCGCACCCCTGGCAAGGCCGTGTTGCCGCAGGCGTATCCGGGGCCGCGCACGGCTCTGATTATTGGCGGCGGCCCGGCGGGCGCCGGCATGGCGCAAGCCCTGACGCTGCGCGGCTGGCAGGCAGTGGTCGTGGACCCGGCGCCGGTGCGGGCGGGCGGGGTGCATCAAGGGCACGCAGCTGCCGCTTCCGTGCCCTTGATTGCCCGGGATGACAATCCGCGTGCCCGCCTGGCGCGTGCCGGGAATCTGCGCAGCTGGGCCCGCTGGTCCGGGCTGGCTGGCGATGCCGCGCCGTTGCGCTGCGGAGCGCTGCAAATGCAGCGGCCCGACGGGCGGGCTGGCGATCCCAGGGAAGCGCTGGCTGAACTGGCTTTTCCGTCAAGCTGGGTGCGTTGGATGGATCGAGACGAGGCCAGCCAGCATGCGGGTCTGAGTTTGAGCCAGGGCGGCGTGTATTTTTCTTCCGGCATGCTGGTCAAGCCCCCGGAACTGCTGGGCGCTTTGCTGCGCACGCCGGGCGTCACCCATATTCAGGCCAGCGTGGCGGGTTTGCGGCATGGCGCGGCAGGCTGGCAGGCACTGGGGCATGACGGGCAGATATTGGCGGAAGGGGCGGTGCTGGTGATGGCAGGGGCGGGCGCTTCGTGGCCATTGTTGCAGCAGGCGGGCTTGGATGGGCGCGAAGTGCCCCGCCTGGCCGCGCTGCAAGCGACAGGCGGCGCGATCGCCAGTTGGCCCGCCGCGCGGCTGCATGGGGGGCCGGCCTGCGTACTGGGGGCCGAGGGCTATTTGCTGCCTGCATTGGCTGGCCGCTGTGTAGTCGGCAGTACCTATGAAGAAGGGGGGGAGGCTTGGGATACCCAGGCCAGGCGCTGCGCCATGGCTGAAAAAATGCCGGCCATGCTGGCGGATGCCGCCCTGGGCAGGGCCAATGGCACGGAGGCCTGGTGGGGCGGGGATTGGTCAGGTTGGCGGGCAGTCGTGCCGGGACGCTTGCCGGTATTCGGCCCTTTGCCGCAATTGCCCGATGCCTGGGTTGCGACAGCCTTCGGTTCGCGCGGATTTTCATGGGCGGCGCTGGCTGGCGATGTGCTGGCAGCCACTCTGGAAGGCGAGCCCTTGCCCTTGGAAAGGGATTTGCTGGAAATCGTCAAACCCTGAATAGGCGGTCTTTCTATTTGGCCAGGGCAACAACGGCCATGTCTCAAGCGGCCAGGGCGTGCCGGGAGCAGAAGAGACATGGTGGAGGGGAGGCACTGCGGGGGAAAGGCAGGAAAACGGCTTTATCGCCTCATTGAAAGTAACTAATTGTATCTTTTGTGAATGAGGGGCGTGACGCGTGGGCCGATCACGCTTAGTGCCGGAGATAATGGGCTTTTCCTGGGAGGACAGGACGAAAAAAGCGCTAGCCGGACTGAAAAAAGGCCAGGATTTTAGTTCGAAAATATCGAGGTGAGTTTATTTCGCCGCGCAAATCCGTCAGAATAGTGACTTTTGAAGCTATTTAGGCCTTCGGGCGAATGGTCGGGCGCGCGGAATCCCTCCCGGGAAGCAGCGTCTGGCCGTTTGCGCGTGGCCGGGGGATGCTCAGTGCCGTCAACGTACGACTCCGTCCATACGATACAACTGGATCATCTCGAAACCAGTCAGTCCTCCGCCAACCGCATCGAATTCGATGCGGGGGCGGGGCATGTGCTGGTGATCGAGCCGCATGCGCCAGGCGTTTTTCGTCTGCGTGCCGGGCCGCAGGAAAAGATCGCCAGCGATAAACCTCGTACCCAGCGTGCGCGCGCCGTCGCGGAAATGCTGCTGGCGCGCGAGGAAGCTGTTGGTGAAATGGAAGTCCAGACCGACAGCGATGCCGGTATTTGGCGCCTGCAGCAAGGCGAGGTCGAGCTGGAAGTGGCTCACCACCCGTGGCGGCTGGTGCTGCGCCGTGGCGACCGTGTTCTGCTGAGCGCGGATTCCGCGCAGCAAGGCAGCTGGCATGGCGCTGCCGGCGAAGATGAGCCGTACTGGGCGCTGGCCTTCGGGCTGGAAGCCGGTGAGGCCGTATATGGTCTGGGTGAAACCGCAGGCGACCTGGATCGCCGCGGTGAAACCATCGTGTCCGATGATCCGTCTCACCGTGCGCTGCCGCTGGCCTGGAGCGTGCGCGGCTGGGGGGTGTATATCAATAGCGCCGAACGCGTTGTGCACGCGGTCGGCGACAGCGAATTCCCCGATGACTATCGTATCGGCATCGACAACGGCGTGCTGGACCTGTTCCTGTTCGCTGGTGAGCCGAGTGAAATACTTAACCAATACACACAGCTGACGGGCCGTGCAGGCCAGCCCAGCCTGTGGGCCATGGGTACCTGGCTGCAAACGCCGGACACCCTGTCCGTGACCGAAGCCGCCGAACTCGCGGCAGCGTTCCGTGAGCACGGCATGGGCCTGGATGTCGTGCAACTGCCTGAACCGGCAGCGTGTCTGGTGCGCGAAGGCAAGCTCAATCTGGAATGGGATGCGCAGCGCTTCCCCGATCCCAAGCAGGCCTTGGCGCTTTTCAAACAGCGTGACCTGCATGTCAGCGCCAGCGTTTTTCCTGGCGTGCTGGCGGGATCCGAAGCCTTCACGGAGCTGGAAGACCGCGGCTGGCTGCTGGCCGAAGAGTCTGGCGATGCCAAGGTCTTCCCCGGGGTTGCTGCGACTGGCGGGCAAGCCTATGCCCTGCTGGATCTGACCAACAAGGACGTTTACGCTCAATGGCGTGACCGTCATCATCAACTGTTTCAGGACGGTCTGGAAGCGCCTTATTGCAGCGTGCCCGCCCACCTGGAAGACGGTCTGGTCTCGCGTGGTGATGACAGCGGCGCAGCTTTGCGCACGCTGTACCCGCTGCTGGCGCGCCGTTCCCTGTTTGATGCGGTTGCCGGTCACAAAATTCCGCCTGAAGGCGTGGCGCCAGGCACCGACCTGTTCCCGGCGGCGCAGCGCCTGCCTTGGCAGGCGGCGCCCGAAGTGCCCAATAACTGGGCCGGCTTGGCTTTCAGCCTGCGCACGGCGCTGGCGCTGGGTGGCAGTGCCGTGCCCTTGCAAATGCACGCGCTGGGCAACGTCCGCGCGCCGCTGGACGCTGTGACGCCGGAGCTCTATGTGCGCTGGCTCACGGCGCTGACCTTCTCCGGCAATTTCATCTTCCAGGGTGTGCAAGGGCTGTTGCCCTGGCAATTCGGCGAAGAGGTTGAAGCGGCGGCGCAGGTCTGGATGCGCTGGCGTTACCGGCTCATCCCCTACGTGCTGGGTGCCATCGAAGATGCGGCGCGTACCGGGCTGCCGGTGCAGCGCTCCATGGCTTTGTCTTTCCCGAATGATGAACGTGCCCAGCAATGGCAGACCCAATATCTTCTGGGTCCTGCGCTGCTGGTCGCGCCCATCCTCGAACCGGGCAAAACACAGACCATCTACCTGCCTGAAGGCGAAGCCTGGTGGGATCTGAACACCGGCTGGCGCTATGAAGGCGGCACCGTCCTGACCATGGAATGCGGCTTGGACCAATACCCGGTATTTGGCCGTGAAGGCCACATGCTCTGTTTGGGGCCGGCAACCTTGCACACCGGGGAATTCAACTCCGCCCGTCTGCTGGACGAAGTGTGGATGTTCGGAATGCCGGTCAACAACCCTGTCGTCATGCGCAACAAAATCCGTGTCATGCAAATGCAGGGGTCGAGCTACATCAAGGGCCTGGAAGGCCTGCGCATCCTGCCCTCGCAAGGCCTGGAAGTTAAACGCCGCGGCGCGGAAGTACGCATCTCGCGAGCCCGTTAAGGTCAGCTTGCTTGGGCAAGCTTGGCTTGTCCGCAAGGCCTGGTTCAGGTGCTGCTGAGCATGGCCTGGGGCAGGAAAAAAGGGCGCCATAACCGGCGCTCTTTTTTTCAGCGTTTTTTTGACACACAGCATTATTTGCGTCATAATCACTTTCTTCACCATTTCTATATTTTTGGTGAAGCCCAGCAGTTAAAGGGTCTTTAGCTCAGCCGGTAGAGCAGCGGACTTTTAATCCGTTGGTCGCGGGTTCGAATCCCGCAGGACCCACCAATATTTTCAAGCACTTAGGCCAATCCTTCGGGGTTGGCCTTTTGCTTTTCTGGGTCTGTGTAAGCAGTTTGTAAACACTTTTGGCGAGACATGGCAGGTCGTCTGATGACGCGTCCCGGGCGTATGCGTGTCTGGCCGGATTATCGGGCGTTGATGATATGGCCTGTTGGCGGTGACGAGCGATCACTTTCGACGGTTTCCGTTTCCAGTTCTCCTCGTTCCCACATGGTGGCGATTGCCACGATATGCTGTTGAACTCCAGGGCCTTGGAGGCTACGCCAGGCTTGGTGACCAAGTAGGCGGGAGATCAGCAGCATGCGAATGAAGGGGGATAGTTCCATGGCGGCATGGTCAGCCAGTTCTACCAGCTCTCTTTTCAGTCGTGTGGGTAAGTACAGTTTGATTGCGCAAAGATTCTTGCCCAAGCCACGGAGAACTTGATAAGGCACCACTGGTTGGGGTGCGACGCTGTAGCGAACGCCAGAGGTTTGATACAGCCCTGTTTGCAGCGTCCTCATCCTCATCAGTTCATGCTCCCCGAAAGTATAGGCAACAAAATACTCCCGAAGCCAGCAGGCCATGGTCATTTCATGGGCTTTGCGGGTTTCGTCTAGCGCGGTCTTGCAGGTCTCTGGCAGCCAGAACCTTAGTTCGTCATCATTGACGTGCAGATACGTCAGATCACCATAGTCGATCAATTGCGTGAAGGTGGGGAGAGCGGGCCGAGAGGCTGTGCCGGAAGATGTGTCTACCGGGCGCTTTTTTTTCGAGAAAGACCACATACGTATTCCTTGTAAGGCTGCCTGGTGGAACCAGGTTGCCACGCATCGTAATGTATAAATTTAGGCAGGTCTAAAAGACCCTACGCAAAAATTTCCCCTACGAATTTTGTGGTGATTTCACGGTGAATACCGTAGCCTTCCGCTGCATTGATCGCGTTGATGAGTGACGCTGAACGATACAGCGTAGAGATCAACATCGGTTGTTTGGCTTTGGATAGTGAGGAAGCGGGTGTGAGGGTCGAGAAATACATCACCAGGCAGTGGGCTTCCCGGCTTGAAAAGCTGGTCGTCCTGCGTGCTAAACGGTCCTTGCGGCAGTTGGACGGGAATTACATGCTGTCTGGTGACGACTCGCCGCTGGACAATGTCTGGGAAGAAATCTGCGTACAGAGGCAGGGGGAGAGGGCTTTGTACGGGGGCGCCTACGAAGAAAGGATAGACGGCTTTTTGTGCGGATTGCTGGAGTCGCTAGAGTGCGCCAGCCGTGCTGGTGCGATGGTGCAGACAGATACGGGATTCGAATGGCTGCACGAGATTACGCCGACGAGGATGATCCGAAACAGGCTACGGTGGATCAGGACGCGGTGATTGAGCATTTACGAAGCTGGTTGCTTGTTGACGCGCTCAGCGAAGATAACGATCGCGTTGAGAGGTTCCTGTGTCCCGATGATTATGGCGGGGAGTATGAGGACGAAGAAGAGGATAACGACGATGGCGAAAAATAGCCTTGCCACCCAGCCTCAAAGGTTTTACGAAGAAGTAGCAGCTTTAGCCTGTGCTAAGAGGATATTTTTTTGGTCGTTATCCAGACCGGCAAACGCAAGGATCATATCCGCCATGATGTCGTCGTCTGTATAGAAAAATGGTAGTGGCGTGCTAAGGACCTTGGCGATTCGTCGCATAGTCCCGAGGTCAGGTTCATGGACGCCGACTTCATAGCGGTTGATTCGCGTGCTAGCGACAAACTCATCCAGGCCGATGTTGATCCCCAGCTGCTTCTGCGACAGGCCCGCAGCCTTGCGCGCTGTTTTGAGGCGCAAACACAAAAAAGAAGGGTCTTTGATCTGGGGCATCCGTAGCTCGACATAGTGAGCTACGAGATTCGTTGTTTTTGGTTGATTGATATACTACGATTAACGTAGTTTATTTTGTTCTTATTTGTTGGGAAAAAATAGAACCTGCAAATAGGATGAGCGTGACCAGACAGGTGGGTGCTTGTTGTGGTCTCTATTTTTAAGTCGAAATTCGCGCTATAGGTGTATGAATGGGATTTCTTTACTTTTTTTCGGTGTTGACCTGCCTGATATTCGTGGTGGATTGTGGCCGACAGTTTTTGCTCGAACGTGATAACTATCGTCCACAGTTTCAACTCATATTCATGGTACTGACCGTACCTTGCGGAATTGGCCTGCTGGCCTGGGGGATATACGGCGTTCTGCAGCTTCCTTGGTGGCAAGCGCTGCTCGGATTTATTGCTGCGAGCTTTTTGTCAGCGCTGGCGCGTATGTTGCTGAGCACCAGTCTTTGGGTGAACCTGTGGGCGATCGCAGCTTCGCTGTTTGGTTTGATCTTGATGGCGATTCAGTTTTTGGCTTAGTTCTCGCAGGTTGCTGCGTTGCTGTTTTTTGTTTTGGGTTGGGATGTTCGTGATGAAAAATCGTTGTCCCGCGCTCATGCTCGCGACAGGCGTTGCCGTACTGGCTGGCTGTGCACAATCCCGTGGTGTTTTCCAGCTTGGACCAGACACGTATACGGTGTCAGTTCACGCGTCGCCGGTGCGGGGCGGCGAGTCTGGTGCGCGTAAAATCGCCTTGAATGAGGCTGGGAAGCAGTGTTGGTCGATGCGTCGAGAGATTTTTGTGACGAACATCACTTCCGAGCGCTCCTTACCCGTGCCTGGTAGCACGGTCGAAGTGACGTTCCGCTGTCTTCACTCTGGTGACTCTGGTTTGCAGCGGCCCGTGTACGAGTCGGTGCCAGAAGTGGTGATTCAGTATAAACATTGAGCGTCAAGCATTAAGAGACGGGCGCAAGGAGCATGAGATGACAAAGCGTGTGTTGATTGCCAGCACGCTGGGAGCCATGAATAGTCATCCCGATTACGCTGCTGCCAAAGGTGGCGACGTTGTCTCCTCCTTGAAAGTCGCCAAGGCGATGTTGACTGATGATTTCATGGCTCAGATAGGTGCCGTTCTCGGACGCTTGAGGCCGCTCGTGTTGCCGGTAATTTCGGAGGAGGTCTCGGGGCGCAACAAGATTCCCCTGGCTGCTGCAGAGTTGCTGGCGTTTCGGTTGGGGCTGCAGACGGAAACCCGCATCGTTCAGGCCAACAAGCCGATGCGGACGGCCTTGTCAGGATTGGAGCGGCTATTTTCATCTCCTGTTTTCAGTGGCCCTGTCGTACTTGGCCAGACTTATTTGATGCTGGACGACACGCTCACTCAAGGTGGCACATTTGCGGCTTTATCCAGTTACTTGAAAGCGCACGGTGGCAGGCCGATTGCCGCCGTGGCCTTGAGTGGCAAGCGGTACAGTGCCGACTTGGCGATTACCCCAGTCACACTCGACAGTTTGAGGAATAAACATGGCGATCTCGAACCTTCCTTCGTCGCGGCAACCGGCTACGGGTACGACGAACTCACCGAGTCTGAAGCGCGCTACCTGTCGAATTTCAAACCCGTTGAGCGCATGCGAGATCGAATCGTTGCGGGAGGACGCGGAAGTGGCAAGCCTGTTGCTGAAGGCAGCCCTGCATGACGATATGGAATTCCAGCGACGACGGAATAGCACTTGAAGACGTTGTTAGAAGAGGATTTTTCTTGCCGGTATACTCTTATCCAACATGGATTTAAAAGCCGCGTGGGCAATGTGGTCGTGGCGTTGCGTCAGGCACAGGAAGGTGCGAAAGTGCATCCCCTTAGGTTTGTCGCCATTCGCGTTGGCAATGCCGGCAGGTGAAGAAGCCTTGCCCGTTCAGGAACAGACTGGCGACTCGTTTGCCGCAGCCTGGTGCAGGGCAGGAGAACCAGGCGCGCTGTCCGCCAAAGTGGTTGGGAGTGTGTGCCAGATCGACTGCATAGCTTCGTTCTTGTCAGCCAGCCTGGGGGAAGCTTGATGCGATACGACTGCTCCAGGATGCCAGACGTGTGCTAACTGCCGATGTTGGCGGCAGCTTGCCCCTCATTTTGCCAGCCCCATGAAATGCAGGAATCCTGATTTAGCAGGCCGCTGCGGCGCAGCCGATTGATGTTGAGTTCTCGGCGCGAATTCGTCGTGCTGCGCATGCTGTCAGGCCTGCGACCGCTACCTTGGCCACCCATGGATGCTCATCGTCACGGTTTTCTCGAAATCATCTGGAATCTCTACATTTCCCGGCGAATATCCGGCTTTGAGGTGGGCTGATGGCCACAGGTTCGAATCCCGCAGGACCCACCAGAATACGAAGGGCCTACGCATTTGATGCGTAGGCCCTTTTTGTTTTCAAGTCTATTTGACTACCTAGAAAAAAGCGGATGACGGGAAAATAGTGCCGCACCGGTCCGTATCACCCTTATTCACGTGTTGCTCTGTCTGGGGTGTGCTGCGGGCTTCAATCACTCATCCGTAGCGTAGCCTGGGCTGTCGTCATGTGCCATGTGCCCTGTGCCATGCACAGCGCCATACGCCATACGCTCCAGTCGCCCGCATGAGCGGTTTAGCGCCGTTCCCCGACATCAATCCGGTTGCCATCGGGATCGGCAAAGACAAAAGCCCGTTGGCCGTAGTCTTTGTCTGTCAGGGATTTGATGATGCGTACACCTGCGTCAGTGCAGTGCTGGTAAAGCGTGTCGATGTTGTCAACGAACATGTGCATGACATTCATGTTCGCCGGCGTGTGCGCTTTGTTTTGGCTGAGATGGATTTCTGCCGCGTCTTTTTTCAGAACCATGAAACCGACAGGGTCGCCGTTTTCGAAGGTTTTCTGAAAGCCGAGTATCTGGGAGTAGAAGGCGCAGGCTGTCTGGATGTCGCGTACGGCAAGGCAGGGCGCGGTACGGCCGTAGGTGACGGTGTTGATGCTGGATTGGTTCATCGCATGATCCCAACGAATGGCGGCAGGGGCGGCGGTGCGCGTGCCGGGTCAGGAGCGGTGTCCGTGGCGTTAAGTTAGCACGGCGTTTGCGGGACGCAAAGCGCCGGGATTACGCGATGCCGCGCTGTGGCCCGGGGCGGGCTGCGCGGCCCGTCTGGCCGTCAGCGCAGGGCTTCGGTCGGCAGGCCTTCGGTGTTGTCTGCGGGCGTGGCGGCGGCTTCTTGTTTCTTTTGCCCCGGCAGGGTGAAGATCGTGTCGAATACCAGGGTGAAGATAAAGGTGTAGAAGAGGAAGAACAGCAGCAGCGCGGCTTCCATTTTGATGGCTTCCCAGGGGCCGACGTGGTACCAGGCCATGTATAGCGGAAGCGTGAACAGGAACAGGCCGCCTTCGAAGCAAATGGCATGCACGGAGCGCAGGATGAGGCTGCGGCTGGTGCGTTGCGTGCGCCGTTCCCAGGCTTCGAAGAGCGTATTGAAAATGTAGTTCCAGGCGACAGCGATGGCGGAGACGGCAGCGGCGACAGGCAGCGAGTCATGTGCCGGCCCGCCGCTGAGCAGGCTCAGCAATAGTGTGGATGCCGCAATGGCGATGATTTCGAAGGTGGAAACATAGACAATGCGGCGGGTAAGCGGTTTGAGAGATATCATTTTCGGCTCGCGAGATAGCGTGGATCTCGTTTCGATAGAGCCGGTCCGTCCCGGGTCTTTCTGTCAATGAAGGGCGTGTTAGCCCGGCTGGCCACGGTTTCCGCCAGCCCAGGGATGATAGCCCGTCGGGCGTGGGGGCGCAATTTTGAGCGTCGTGCGGGTGCCACGCCTGTGATGTGAGCGCCATGGAAGATGGCAGGAGGGTTGTTCATGAATCATGTTCAGGGCGGTGTGCCGGGCGCGACTGGGGGCGAGCCGTCTTTGCGTACGCAGCGCTTGTTGTTGCGCCCATGGCGGGATAGTGATCTTGAGCCTTTCGCGGCCTTGAATGCCGACCCGCAGGTCATGCGGTTTTTTCCGTCGGTGCTGGCGCGCAAAGAGAGTGACGTGCTGGCTGGCCGTTTGCGTGCCGCGTTTCTGGATCAGGGTTATGGCATTTGGGCGGTCGAAGTGCCAGGCCAGGCGGCATTCATTGGTTTTGTCGGGCTGGCCATTCCGCAGTTCGATGCGCATTTCATGCCTTGCATGGAACTGGCCTGGCGTTTGTCCAGCCGGTGGTGGGGCCAGGGTATGGCGCCAGAGGCAGCGCGTGCCGTGCGGTCCTATGCTTTTGATAGGCTGGGCCAGAAGGCCTTGGTGGCCTATACGCTAGCGGAAAACCAGCCGTCTCGAAGAGTGATGGAAAAGCTGGGCATGACGCATGATCCGGCGGAGGATTTCGATCATCCTTTGCTGCCGGCCGGGCATCCGATGGCGCGGCATGTGTTGTATCGCCAGACGGCGCCAGGAGGATGAGGGTTCGCCCCGCAAGGCTTGTTGCGGCAGTCCGGCCGGGCGGCAAGCAGAAAAAACCGCGCCACGGCTGAGCGTGGCGCGGCGTGTGCCATTGGATCAGGGCGGCATGCTTCCTGAACCGCAGGCTAGTGTTGTTGGCGCTGGATGACTTTTAGGCCTAGCGCGGCGTCATAGCCATGGATTTCCTTGACGTCGAGTTTGCGCATGAATTCGATGACATCCGTGCTGATCAGCTGGCCGGGCACCAGAATCGGGAAGCCCGGCGGGTAGGGGATCACGAAGTTGGCCGAGACTACGTTGGCGTCTGAAGCCAGGAGCTGGTCTATTTCCTGGCCATTGAGCGCCAGGTAGCTGCATTGTTCATCATCATAGGCATCGAAGAAGGCGGTGCGTATGTCGCCATGGATGGTGGCGTCATCCGGGTGGTCGCGGTAGCGCGGGTCGAAAGCGCTGAAGTTCGGCAGGTGCGGGACATCCTGTATCAGGGCTTGCACACGCTGGCCGAATTGCGCCTGTTCCGCCGGATCGGCCAATTGTTTTTCCAGATCCATCGAAATTTCTATCAATACGCGCAGCAGCATGGCGATGTCGCTGCGCGTATTGTTGATGTTCGATTGCAGCAGGATGCTGTTGCGCGATGTCTTGTTGACTTGAATGCTGTATTTATCGGCCAGCAGTTTCTTGAACGAGGTGCCATCGAACCCTGCGGTGCCGCACAGCAAGGTCAGCCGTGTGGGGTCGAGCAGGAATTCATCCTGGCGTATGGCTTGCGCGGCGTCGGCCCAGGAAAGATCGTGGGCGGTGTACTCGTTGATGCCGGAATCACGGTATGCCGCCGGTACCAGGTTCTCATTGGTCAGGATGCGGAAGTACTTGGAGATCAGCGGGTGGTGGTTGACTGCCCGGCGAATGGAGAGGGCGATCTGGATGGCATTGGTGACCAGGCCATACCCTTCCAGTTCCATCTGGCGCCGGGCCAGGTCCAGTGTGGCGATGATTTGTTGGTTGGGGCTGGTGGTCGAGTGCGTGAAAATGGCTTCGCGGAAGCGTCCCTTGACCTTCTCATGCCGTTCGTCATGCGCCAGGACGATAGAGCCCTGGCGTAGCGCCGACATGGATTTGTGAACCGAGTTGGTTTGATAGACGCGCAGGACGACTTTGTCCGGGTCGGGTACCAGGCGGGTTGCCAGCAGCAGCTCGTCGTCCGGGGCGTCGCCTAGCGTTTGGCACTGCTTGGCATAGGCGTCACGCGCGGCGTCACTGCGTAGATGCTCGGTCAGCGCCGCCGCCGCGCCCATGGCGGTGCGTTGACGCAGCAGCGGCGACCAGTGCGCGAAACCGAACCAGGCTTCATCCCACAGGAAAATGAGATCGGGCTTGATGGCGAGGCATTCTTCCATCACGCGCCTGACGTTGTAAACATGGCCGTCAAACGTGCAATTGGTCAGGTCCAGCATTTTCACTTTGTCGAGCTGGCCTGCGGCTTTCAAGGTCAGCAGGGCGCGCTTGATGGTCGATAGCGGCACTGCGCCATACATGGAGTATTCAGTCAGCGGATAGGCTTCGACGTAGTAGGGCTGCGCCCCGCTCAGGACGCAGCCGTAATGGTGCGATTTATGGCAATTGCGGTCGATGATAACGATGTCGCCAGGGGCGAGCAGCGCCTGCAGCACGATTTTGTTGCTGGTGGAAGTGCCGTTGGTGACGAAGTAGGCTTCCTGGGCGCCAAAAGCGCGGGCGGCTTTTTCCTGGGCGACTTTGATGTTGCCCGTGGGTTCCAGCAGGCTGTCCAGGCCGCCGGTGGTGGCTGAGCTTTCCGCCAGAAAGAGATTGGTGCCGTAGAACTCCGCCATATCGCGAATCCAGTTCGATTTGAAGATGGATTTGCCGCGCGCAATGGGCAGGGCGTGAAAGGTGGCAATCGGGCGCCGGGCATAGCGCTTCAGGTTATCGAAGAAGGGCGTGCTGTAACGGTCGCGTATGCCTTCCAGAATGGAAAGATGAAGCTCCAGCGCTTCTTCCACTTGATAGAAAATCCGGCGGAAGGTCAGGTTGCTGGCATCGGCGGCCAGTTTTTCCACCGATCGGTCGCTCAGCAGGTAGATGTCCAGTTCCGGGCGAATGCGATGAATCAGGGCTGCCAGCCGCTGAGCGTATTCTTCTTCGTCGTTGCCCAGATCCATGGAAACGGAGGCCTGGATGGCATCGACAATGGGATTTTCCGTCGCGCCTTTGGCGCTGAAACCTTCGTACAGCACCACGGCATTGATGTGGTGGTTGAGCACAACGGCCGTCAGGGCATCTTCGGCATTGCCGGTGACCACAACGTCATAGATGAATTCATCTTCGGGACGGCGGACGGAACGTGATTCCTGCACGATATGCGACCAGCGCGAAGGGGCGTGCGGCACCACGCTGAGTACTTCGAAATAGGGGCGGTGCGTGCTGCCGCTCAGGGAGGGCGGCAGGCGGTCTGCTGGCGTGGCGTTGTCGCTGTCCGCATGTTCTGCCAGGTCGGGATCCTGCGCATATTTTTGCGCGATGATGGCTGTGGCCGTGCTTTGCGTCAGGCGCAGCAGGCCTTTGATGTCCTGCTCGCCCAGCAGATGCGGGAGCGCGTCGAGCACGCCCGTGCCGGGGTACGCGAAATACTTTTCCGCCTGCATGATTTTGTCCAGCAGTTCGGAGAATTTGCGGGTGTCCAGCGTTTGGCCGGGTTCATGGTTGGCCAGGCTGCGTGCCTGGGCCAGCAGCTCCAGCCAGAGATCGGCTCGCAAGGACGGGGCGGCCATCAGGCTGCCCAGAGAGTAGGCCTTTTGCTCGGATACTGTCATCGCTACTTCCTTTTCTCAAAGGTGGTGCATTGCAGGGGAGTAAAACCATGTGCCGGCAGGCGGCAATCGACATTGTCCAGATGCGCCTGTTCTAGTTCATTTCGTCCTGATGTTTCAGGGGATTGTGTTTCCGGGTGTTGCTGCCTTGGCGGTAAGCAAGGCAGACCGCCAGGCGCTGCGCGGCGGCGGACAGAGGTCATATCGCTGTCATCGGCCCTGGCTAAGCTGGCGGTCTTGCCTGTTTTTCCCGTCCTTGTTTTTCCCGTCGTTAGATCCCGGAGTCATCATGATTATCAAACAAGTTTCTTATGTGGCCGCGGCGCTGGTCTCGGCTGTTGCATTCGGCGCGCAGGCGGAAACCCTGGTGCTTTACACCAGCCAGCCCAATGCCGATGCGCAGGCAACGGTGGATGTATTCAGCAAGGCCAACCCCGATATCAAGGTGGAGTGGGTGCGTGACGGGACGACGCAACTGATGGCGCGCCTGGAAGCGGAAATCAGCGCTGGCGCCGTCAAACCCGATGTGCTGCTGATCGCCGATAGTGTCACTATGGAATCCCTGAAGCAGCGGGATCTGCTGCAGCCTTACCTGAGCCCGGAACGCAAGGCGTATGACGGCGCGCTGTATGACGCGGATGGCCATTACTACGGCACCAAGCTGATTACGACCGGTATTGCGCATCACAGCCAGGCCGGTGTCAAACCGGCGAGCTGGCAGGATCTGCTGGATCCCAAGCTTAAGGGCCAGGTTTCCATGCCTAGCCCGCTGTATTCCGGCGCGGCGCTGATTCACCTGGCCAGCCTGACCAGTACCCCTGGGCTGGGCTGGGAGTACTACGACAAGCTCAAGGCCAATGATGTCAGCGCGCAGGGCGGCAATGGCGCGGTGCTGAAGGCGATTGCCAGCGGCACCAAACCTTATGGCATGTTGGTGGATTACATGGCGATCCGTGAAAAAGCCAAGGGCGCGCCCATCGAATTCGTGTTTCCCGAGGAAGGGGTCAGTATCGTGACCGAGCCGGTGGCGATTCTGAAGTCGGCCGCGCATACCGAAGCGGCCCGCCGTTTTGTGGATTTCGTGCTGTCCCAGCCGGGCCAGGAACTGGTGCGTGAGCAGGGGTATGTGCCGGCGCTGGCTTCGGTGCCGGTGCCTGAGGGTTTCCCGGCGCGCAGCGAAATCAAATTGCTGCCTTTTGATGCGGCGCAAGCGCTGCGTGATGCGGACAGCAACAAGCAGCGCTTTGGCGAGCTGTTCGGCACGAAATAAAACGCGGGTATCTGGCGCGTGGGGATAGGCATGGCCGGCGGCGGGGCAAGGTTGCCGGCCATTGCCGTGACAAGGGATAGAGACCGTGTCCGAAATATCAAGAAAGATAGGCGCCATGCCGGTTCCGCCCAGCCTGGCGGCAAGACTGCCATCGCAGGCCGCGCCTCCTGCGCAGCGCATGGGGGCGGCGGCTGGCGGTGACGCCGGGATGCGCCGGTTTTCTTTCCGCCGCCAGGCCAGCACTGCTTGGTGCTATGCCGGCATGATGCCAATGCCGGTGTGGGCGGGGCGTGCTTCCGTCTGGGGGGCATATGTGCTCATTGGCCTGGTCGCCTTGCTGGGGTTGCTGCCCAGCGCACGCCTGATCTGGGAAGCGTGGGCAGGCCTGACGGCTGGCGGTCATTCTGTGCTGGTGCGTGTGCTGGCGGAAGCCGGCACCTGGAAAGCCTTGTGGCACAGTTTTTATACCGGCATGCTGGGCACGGCGATCGCGCTGGTGCTGGGGGCCGGGTTTGCCTGGGCGGTGGTGCTGACGGATATCAAGCGCAAATCGTGCTGGGTGTTTCTGTTCATGTTGCCCATGATGATTCCGCCGCAGGTGACAGCGCTGGCCTGGCTGCAACTGTTTGGTCCATCCAGCGCGCTGTTGCAAACCTTGGGGATTGCGCCCGCCATGGGCAGCCCTCAGCCGCTGTATTCGGCTGAAGGCATCGCGCTATTGCTAGGCGTGCAGCATGCGCCGCTGGTGTTTCTGGCGCTGCGCGCCAGTCTGCTGACCTTGCCTGGGGATTTGTGCGAAGCGGCGCGGCTGGCCGGGGCGACGCAGGCGCAGATGCTGCGCAGCATTATTTTTCCCTTGGCGCGTCCGGGGCTGGTGGCGGGCGCCGCCATGGCGTTCGTTTCTTCGCTGGGGAATTTCGGTATCCCAGCCATGCTGGGCATTCCGGCTGGCTATTATGTATTACCCACTTTGATCTATCAGAAGATGGCGAGTTTCGGCCCGGCCATGTTGCAGCAGGTCGCGGCATTGTCCATGCTGGTCGGTGTGCTGGCGGTTGCCGGGGTCTGGCTGCAAGGCCGTTTGCAGGCCCGGGCTTCCTATCGGCTGATCGGAGCCGGGCGGCGCATGGCGGCGTTGCCGCTGGGGCGCAGCCGCCGCTGGGTAGAGACCGGTATGGCAGCGATCATGCTGCTGATTCTGCTGGCGCCGCTGGGGGCCTTGCTGGCCGCATCGCTGGTGCCTGCAATGGGAGTGCCGCTGGCGCAGGAGACGGTGACGGTATCGGCCTATGTCGAAATGCTGACGCGGCAGGGCGCAACCTGGCGCGCGGCCTGGAATAGCAGCTTGCTGGCCGGCGGCGCTGCCTTGGCCTTGATGCTGTTGAGTTTGCCGCTGGCCTGGCTGATGGCGCGCCAGCCGGGGCGGTGGTCGCGCTGGCTGGAGGCGGTGATCGAAATTCCCTATGCCTTGCCGGGAACGGTGCTGGCCGTGTCGTGCATCCTCTTGTTTGCCAAGCCGCTGCCATGGCTGGAGATCAGTCTCTATGGCACGTTGGGAATTATTTTCTTTGCCTATATGGCGCGTTTCTTTACCGTGGCGCTCAAACCGGTGCAGGCGGGCATGCGGCAACTGGATCCAGCATTGGAGGAAGCGGCCCGGCTGGCGGGGGCGGGGCCGCTGCGCCGGTTGCGGGATATGGTGCTGCCCATGCTGGCGCCTGCCGCGTTTGCCGGGGCCTTGCTGGTGTTTCTGACAGCCGTCAATGAGCTGACCGTTTCCGCCCTGTTGTGGAGCGCGGGGACGGAAACCCTGGGCGTCCTGATTTTCAATTTCAGCGAAAGCGGCGACAACGTGCTGGCCTCCGCTGTATCCGTTGCCATTGTGGCGGGTGTGGCGCTGCTGATGGCGTTGCTGTCCCTGTTTGGCGGGCGCTTGCCCCCAGGAGTCATTCCATGGCGGAATTGATGTTGTCCGTGGTGTCGCGCAGCTACGGCAGCGCGACGGTGGTCGATGGATTGAGCCTGTGCATTCCTCAAGGGGCTTTCGTGGCTTTGCTGGGCCCCAGCGGCTGCGGCAAGACAACCACGTTGCGCATGATGGCCGGCTTTGAAAATCCGGATGCGGGTGAAATCCGCCTGGGCAACCGTATCCTGGCCAGCCCGCGGGGCAGTGTGCCGCCAGAGCAGCGCGGCATGGGCATGGTCTTTCAGTCCTACGCTTTGTGGCCGCACCTGAGTGTGGCAGAGAATGTTGGCTATCCCTTGAAACTGCGCGGAGTGCGGGGCGATGCCTATCAGGCCAGAGTGCGTGAAGCCCTGGCGCTGGTGCAACTGGAGGGGCGGGCTCAGGCGTCGCCGCAGGATTTGAGCGGCGGCCAGCGGCAGCGGGTGGCTTTGGCGCGCTGCCTGGTGGCGGAGCCGGAGGTCATTCTGCTGGATGAGCCGCTGGCCAACCTGGACCGGCATTTGCGTGCCTCCATGGAAGATACCTTTCGAGAGTTTCACCGCCGTACCGGCAGCACTTTTGTGTATGTGACCCACGATCAGGCGGAAGCGATGTCGCTGGCAGATTATGTGGCGGTCATGAATCGCGGCCGTCTCGTGCAGTGGGCCAGCCCTCAGGAACTCTATGCCAGTCCGCGCAGTGAGTGGCTGGCAGGTTTTGTCGGCCAAGGCAGCGTGTTGCGTGTCGGCGGCGCGGAGGCGGGGCGGGTTCTGGCGGGTATCGACTTGGCCCAGGCGGTCAGCATGGGCGGCAATTGCCCGGTGCTGGTGCGTCCGCAGCATGTGCGCTTGCACCAGCGGCCGGCGGAATGGGGAGAGCTGGCCGCGCGGGTTGAGGATTGCGTATTCCGTGGCGAGCGCTATGAGGTTCAGCTGACGCTGGCCGGCGGCCAGCGCCTGCTGGCCTACCATGAGGCAGGCCTGGCGCCAGGCGCGGCAGTGGCGGTTGAGTTGATGCAGGCCTGGGGGCTGGAGCAGGGGTGAGGGAGAGGTAGCGGGTAATGACGGTAATACAGGCGGCAGCCACACAGGCGGCGGAGCGGCGTTTCTATTTTATGCGGCATGGGCAGACGGCCTGGAATGCCGCTGGTCTTATATGCGGCCGCCTGGATCCGCCGCTGGATGACACCGGCAGGCGGCAAGCTGAGGCTGCTGCGCCAGTCTTGGCTGGTCTGCCGTTTGATGGACTGGTGGTCAGCCCGCAGCTGCGGGCCAGGCAGACGGCCATGCTGGCCGTGCCGGATAGGTGCTGGCGCACCGATGAGGGCTTGCGTGAAAGGGATTGGGGCGTGCTGGAGGGCAAGCCGCTGGCGCAGCAATGCGGCTATCGCGACACGCCTGGCGGCGGCGAGCCCTGGGCGGATTTCCTCGCGCGGGTGAGGCAGGCCTTGCAGCAAGCGCTGGCCGGGTATGATAGGCCGCTGATCATCGCGCATTCTGGTGTGTGGCGCGCCTTGCGTGCGCTTGCAACCGGGGCGCCGGAAGGCCCGCGTATGGCCAATGCCATGCCAGTCGAGGTGGTGCTTTCCGTGGCGGTGCAGGGAGCCTTGGAGGGCGGGGCGCGCTTGGGTCGGAACGGAGCGGCGGCGCCGGGGGGAACCCGGGAGCTGGCGCCTGCTCAGCTTGGTGTTTGCCCAGTTTTTTTATCTTTAATTGATTGAATTTATTGGTTTTTTGTAATTTCATGCCTGGGCGGGTTATGGTGCTTGCCGAGGCTGGATTTGGGGGCGGATGTTGTCTTAAACCAACAATAATCCTGTTCCTGTGCTGTTTTCCGCGAGGGAACGTAGCCGAATGCAGCGATTTTTGATGCAATAGCTACAACTTCCCTTAGCGGAGTTAGGGGAGCGGTAGGCCGACAAACGGATACGCTGCTCTTGTCACTCAAATATTCGGAGATTTCTTAAATGAAAAAGACTCTGCTTGCCGCCGCTCTGCTTGCTGGCTTTGCTGGTTCCGCTCAAGCGGCGAACTCGGTCACCCTGTACGGTATCGTTGACACCGGCCTGTCCTACCAATACGCCAAGATGAAGGATGCTGCTGGTGAAACGCATTCGACCAACCAGTTTGGTCTGCGTGACGGCGTGCAAAGCGGCAACCGCTGGGGTCTGCGCGGCACGGAAGATCTGGGTGATGGCCTGCGCGCTGTCTTCACGCTGGAAAGCGGCTTCAGCATCAACAATGGTAAGCAAGGTCAAGGTGGCCGTCTGTTCGGTCGTCAAGCTACCATCGGTCTGGCTAGCGATGCTTGGGGTCAAGTTGACTTCGGTCGCCAAATCACCACCGTTAACAAGTACGTTGGCGGCATCGTGAACTTCGGCAGCATCTACGCTCCGGTTAACGGCACCTTCTTCGCTTCGGGCGATACCACCCGCTACGACAACCAAATCCAATACCGCAGCCCCAGCTTCGGCGGCGTTGAATTCGGTGTTGGTTACTCGTTCAACGGCGACGGCGTCAGCCCGGGCAACAGCTCCGTGACCGGTGCCAAGAACTCCAACTTCGATCGCGAGCTGAACGCCGCCATCAAGTACGCCAACGGCCCCCTGGCTGTTGCCGTCGGTTACGACCAGATCTACCTGAAGAAAGATCAGGTCACTGGCGCCAAGGCTGGCAGCGATCCCAAGGCTTTGATCGTCGGCGCGTCGTATGACTTCGAAGTCGTTGCTCTGCAACTGGCTTACCAGCACGTCAAGCACGGTGCTCCGTTCGCAGACCTTAACAGCAGCAACCCCGGTCTGCTGGATGCTGAAAGCGTGAACTCCTACCTGGTCGGCGTCGGTGCTCCTCTGGGCGCCAACGGCAACATCTACGGCCAATGGAGCCTGTCGGATGCCAAGGACAAGGAAAAGAAATCCAACGCATTCACCGTTGGCTACACCTACGACCTGTCCAAGCGTACCAACCTGTACGTCTATGGCAACTACACGCAAGACTACCTGTACGTGAAGGACCAGAAGGCTGCTCAAGCCGGTATCGGTCTGCGTCACCGCTTCTAATCACGGCTTACGCCGCTGGTGGATCTCATGATCTGCTGGCGGGGTAGCAGCCGGCAGTTATGCCGGTGTGATACGCGAAAAAAACCGCCCTTCGGGGCGGTTTTTTTTTCGTCATTTTTCTATAGATTTGTCTTTTGCTGGGATTTCATCCGGGCTCAGTGGCGTGAATTTCCGGGGAAATGTTGCGCTGCACTGGGGAAACATTGTGTGTAATTGAAAATGGTTCGCTTTAACCAGATATGCGCGGTGATAGGGGTTTAAAGGGCGCTGTAAGGCGCTCGAATGCTACAATAGGAAAGTTTGCATATAGGCGGGTCGGTTATGAATCTGCAACAATATTTTCCCGTGCTGCTCTTCATTTTGGTGGCAACCGGTATTGGTTTCGCACTGATCGGAGCGGGTTCCCTTTTAGGGCCTCGGCGCCCTGATGCGGAGAAGCTGTCACCGTATGAGTGCGGCTTTGAAACGTTCGATGACGCGCGTATGCGGTTTGATATCCGCTACTACCTCGTTGCCATTCTTTTCATCCTCTTTGACCTTGAAATCGCGTTCCTGTTCCCGTGGGCGATGGCTCAAGGCGCAGTGGGGATGGTTGGCTTCTGGACGGTCATGGTCTTCCTGGCGGTGCTCACCGTCGGTTTTATCTACGAATGGAAAAAGGGAGCGCTGGACTGGGAGTAATCCTGGAATGGCTTTCCTGACGAGGCAATCATGGCGATAGACGGCATACTCAAGCAGGGTTTTATTACGACCAGCGCCGATAAGGTCCTGAACTGGGCCAAGACGGGGTCCATGTGGCCCATGACTTTCGGTCTGGCCTGTTGTGCGGTCGAGATGATGCACGCCGGCGCGGCGCGCTACGATCTCGACCAATTCGGCATTATCTTCCGCCCCAGCCCGCGCCAGTCCGATCTGATGATCGTGGCCGGCACGTTGTGCAACAAAATGGCGCCGGCGCTGCGCAAGGTTTATGACCAGATGCCGGAACCGCGCTGGGTGCTCTCCATGGGCTCCTGTGCCAATGGCGGCGGTTATTACCAGTATTCGTACTCGGTGGTGCGTGGCTGTGACCGCATCGTACCGGTTGATATCTATGTGCCGGGCTGTCCGCCGACTGCGGAAGCGCTGGTCTATGGCCTGCTGCAGATGCAGGGCAAGATCCGCCGCACCAACACGATTGCGCGCTGAGTCATGGCGCAACGCAAGACTGACATCCAGGATTGAATGACATGACCAGGCTGGAAACCCTGAAACAAAATCTGCTCCAGACGTTTGGCGAAGATGCCGCGCTGACTGAAGCGCTGGGCGAGCTGACGCTGGAACTTCCCGCAACGCAATGGACAGCCGGCTGTGCGCGGCTGCGCGACGAAACGTCGCTGCGTTTCGATACCTGCATCGACCTGACCGGTGTCGATTACCTGACCTACGGCGTGGGCAAGGTGGGCGAGCCTTCCGGCCAGTCCTTCCCGGCACGCTTCGCGGTGGTGATCCATCTGCTGTCGGTCACGCATAACTGGCGTTTGCGTGTGCGTGCATGGCTGGAATCGGACGAGTTCCCGGTGGTCGATTCCCTGATGGATGTCTGGCCCGCGGTCGGTTGGTCGGAGCGGGAAGCCTTCGATATGTATGGCATCGTTTTCGAAGGCCACAACGACCTGCGCCGCATCCTGACCGACTACGGTTTCATCGGCCACCCGTTCCGCAAGGATTTTCCGCTGTCCGGTCACGTTGAAATGCGTTACGACGAAGCCGAAAAGCGCGTGGTCTATCAGCCTGTCACGATCGAGCCGCGTGAAATCACGCCGCGCATCATTCGTGAAGATGCATACGGAATGGGGCGGTAAGCATGTCCGAAATCAAGAATTACACTCTGAACTTTGGCCCGCAGCACCCGGCTGCACACGGTGTGTTGCGTCTGGTTCTGGAACTGGATGGCGAAGTCATCCAGCGCGCCGATCCGCACATCGGCCTGCTGCACCGCGGCACGGAAAAGCTGGCGGAATACAAGACCTATCTCCAGGCACTGCCTTACATGGACCGCCTGGATTACGTGTCGATGATGTGCAATGAGCATGCATATTGCATGGCCATTGAACGCATGCTGGGTATCGAGCCGCCGCTGCGCGCCCAATACATCCGCGTGATGTTCGACGAAATTACGCGCATCCTGAATCACTTGATGTCGGTCGGGACGCACGCGCTGGACGTGGGCGCCATGGCCGTCATGCTGTACGCCTTCCGTGAGCGTGAAGATCTGATGGACTGCTACGAAGCGGTCTCGGGCGCACGCATGCACGCGGCCTACTATCGTCCCGGCGGCGTGTATCGCGACCTGCCGGACAGCATGCCGCTGAACGAAGGCACCAGCAAATACCGCACTGAAAAGGAACTCCGCGCGCTCAACGAGACGCGTGAAGGTTCCTTGCTGGATTTCATCGAGGCCTTCACCAACCGCTTCCCCGCCTGTGTGGACGAGTACGAAGCGCTGCTGACCGATAACCGTATCTGGAAGCAGCGTCTGGTCGGTATCGGCGTGGTCGATCCGGATCGTGCCAAGGCGCTGGGTTTCACCGGCCCGATGCTGCGCGGCTCTGGTGTGGTTTGGGACTTGCGCAAGTTCCAGCCGTACGAAGTCTATGACTTGATGGATTTTGATATTCCCGTGGGCGTGAACGGCGACTGCTATGACCGCTATCTGGTGCGCGTCAATGAAATGCGCCAGAGCAACCGCATCATCCAGCAGTGTATTGAGTGGCTGCGCAACAACCCCGGTCCCGTCATGGTGGACAACCACAAGGTTGCCCCGCCCAAGCGTACCGGCATGAAGAGCAGCATGGAAGAGCTGATTCACCACTTCAAGCTCTTCTCGGAAGGTTTCCATGTCCCGCCGGGTGAAGTCTATGCAGCGGTGGAGCACCCCAAGGGCGAGTTTGGCGTGCATGTGGTTTCCGACGGGGCTAACAAGCCTTACCGCCTGAAGATCCGCGCGCCCGGATTCACGCACTTGCAGGCGCTGGACGAGATGTCGCGCGGCCATATGCTGGCCGATGCCGTAACCATCATCGGTACGCAGGACATCGTGTTCGGGGAAATCGACCGCTGAGCGGCCGGTTTTCTCCCTTTACATACACGGATTCAAAATTATGCTGCTTTCCGAACAGGCATATCAGAAGATCGACAGGGAACTGGCCAAGTACCCTGGCGACCAGAGACAGTCTGCCATTATGGCAGCCCTGGGCATTGCGCAGGTGGAGAAGGGCTGGATATCGGCCGAGGTCATCGAAGACGTTGCCGGCTATATCGGCGTGCCTCCCATCGCAGTCCAGGAAGTTGCCACCTTCTACAACATGTTCGACGTGCGTCCGGTGGGGCGCATCAAGGTCACGGTTTGCACCAACCTGCCCTGTGCCTTGCGCGGCGGCGAGCAGGCTGCCGAGGTTGTGCAGCGCAAGCTGGGCGTCAGCCTGGGTGAAACCACGCCGGATGGCATGTTCACGGTGGTTGAAGGTGAGTGCATGGGCGCCTGTGGTGATGCGCCCGTCCTGCTGGTCAACAACCGGCACATGTGCGTGCGCATGTCCGAAGAACGCCTGGATGCCATGCTGGACAGCCTCAAGGTGGAAGCAGCCAAACTGCAAGGAGAATCGGCATGACGACGATGCTCGAAAACCCGCTGGCAGCGCTGGATCTCAGCAAGTTCTCGCAGGGCCTGACGCCCGATCCGCTGAACGATCTGAGCCAGTCCATGTGCTTTCATGACCGCCATATCGAACCGCAGATCCTGGCAGGTATCGACGGCAGCAACTGGCATCTGGAAGATTACGTCAAACGCGGCGGCTATGAGGCGCTGCGCAAGGTGCTAACTGCCGGCATGAAGCCGGAAGATGTGATTGCCGAAGTCAAGGCATCCGGCCTGCGTGGCCGTGGCGGCGCGGGTTTCCCCACCGGCCTGAAGTGGAGCTTCATGCCGCGCACCTTCCCGGGCCAGAAATATCTGGTCTGTAACTCTGATGAAGGCGAGCCTGGCACGTTCAAGGATCGCGATATCCTGCGCTTCAACCCGCATGTGGTGATCGAAGGCATGGCCATCGCTGCTTATGCCATGGGCATCAGCGAAGGCTATAACTACATCCACGGCGAAATCTTCGAAGTGTATGAACGCTTCGAAGCCGCGCTGGAAGAGGCTCGCAAGGCGGGCTTCCTGGGCGACAACATCCTGGGGTCCGGTTTCAACTTCCAGTTGAATGCATTCCACGGCTATGGCGCCTATATCTGCGGCGAAGAAACCGCGCTGCTGGAATCGCTGGAAGGCAAAAAAGGCCAGCCGCGCTTCAAGCCGCCTTTCCCGGCAAGCTTCGGCCTGTATGGCAAGCCCACGACCATCAACAACACCGAGACGTTCGCGGCGGTGCCCTGGATCATCCGCCATGGCGGCCAGGCCTACCTGGAAGTGGGCAAGCCCAATAACGGCGGCACCAAGATCTACTCCATCTCGGGTGACATCGAACGTCCCGGCTGTTACGAAATTCCGATGGGCACGCCGTTCAGCAAACTGCTGGAACTGGCCGGCGGTGTCAGCGGCGGTCGCAAGCTGAAGGCCGTCATTCCCGGCGGTTCGAGTGCACCTGTGCTGCCGGCCGACATCATGATGGAATGCACCATGGACTATGACAGCATTTCCAAGGCCGGCTCCATGCTGGGCTCGGGCGCTGTCATCGTCATGGACGAGCGCCGCTGCATGGTGAAGTCGCTGCTGCGCCTGTCGTACTTCTACCATGAAGAAAGTTGCGGCCAATGCACGCCCTGCCGCGAAGGCACGGGCTGGCTGTACCGGATCGTCAAGCGTATCTATAACGGCGAGGGCCGTCCCGAGGATCTGGAACTGCTCGATAGCGTGGCAGGCAACATCATGGGCCGCACCATCTGCGCCCTGGGTGACGCCGCAGCCATGCCGGTGCGTGCTTTCCTGAAGCACTACCGGCACGAGTTCATGCACTACATCGAGCACAAGCGGGGCGTCGTTGCCCCGTATCTGTGAGACAGAGGATTCAAAATGGTTGAATTAACCATAGACGGCCGGATCGTCGAGGTGCCGGAAGGCAGCATGGTGATGCACGCTGCCCACAAGCTGGGCGTGTACGTCCCGCATTTCTGCTATCACAAGAAACTGTCCATCGCGGCCAACTGCCGCATGTGTCTGGTCGAAGTGGAGAAGGCGCCCAAGGCCCTGCCGGCCTGCGCGACGCCTGCGACCAATGGCATGGTGGTGCATACCAGTTCGGAACGCGCTGTTGCCGCTCAGAAGAGCGTGATGGAGTTCCTGCTGATCAATCACCCGCTGGATTGCCCGATCTGCGACCAGGGTGGCGAATGCCAGTTGCAGGATCTGGCCGTGGGCTACGGCGGTTCGTCTTCGCGCTACAACGAAGAAAAGCGCGTGGTGTTCCACAAGGATCTTGGCCCGCTGGTGTCGGCCGAGGAAATGAGCCGCTGCATCCATTGCACCCGTTGTGTCCGTTTCGGCCAGGAAATTGCCGGCGTGATGGAACTGGGCATGATCAAGCGCGGTGAACACGCCGAAATCACCACCTTTGTGGGCCGTTCGATCGAGTCCGAGCTGTCGGGCAATATGATCGACCTCTGTCCTGTCGGCGCGTTGACCTCCAAGCCGTTCCGCTACCAGGCCCGCACCTGGGAACTGGCCCGCCGCCGTGCTGTTAGCCCGCACGACAGCGTGGGCGCCAATCTGGTGGTGCAGGTCAAGGATAACCAGGTGTTGCGCGTCGTGCCGTTCGAAAACGATGCCGTCAACGAATGCTGGATCAGCGACCGCGACCGTTTCTCCTACGAAGGCCTGAATACCGACGACCGTCTGACGGTGCCGATGCTCAAGAGCTGTGATGGCCGCTGGCGCGAGATTTCCTGGGCCGAAGCCCTGGAAGCGGTGGCCGAAGGTCTGGGCCGTGTGCGCGAAAGCCATGGCGGCAACGAGATTGGCTTCCTGGCATCGGATAACGCGACGGTTGAGGAATACGCCTTGCTGGCCCGCCTGGGCCGCGCGCTGGGTTCCGAGAATATCGACTTCCGCCTGCGTCAGACCGACGCAGGCCTGGATGCCGCCCTGGAAGGGACGCCCTGGCTGGGGATGCCGATTACCGATCTGGACAACCGCGATGTGGTCCTGGTGGTCGGTTCCTTCCTGCGTAAGGACCATCCCTTGTTCACCCAGCGCCTGCGCCAAGCGGCCAAGCGCGGCACCAAGGTCATTCTGGTTGACAGCGCGGCAGACGATCCTCTGCTGCCGGTGGCAGCGCGCATCACCGTGGCGCCGTCCGAGCTGCCGCGCGCACTGGCGGAAATCGCTGTGGCGCTGGCTGCTGCCAAGGAAGCTGCCGTGCCGGCCGCTTTTGCAGGCGTGCAGGCGGGCGAGCAGGCCCAGGCCATCGCTGCGCTGCTGGCTGGCTCGCAACAGGGCGCCGTATTGCTGGGCAACCTGGCTGTGAATTCCCCGGACGCCACCGTGCTGGCGGCCAATGCGCAATGGATTGCCGACAGCACCGGTGCCACGCTGGGTCATTTGACCGCTGGCGGCAATACGGTGGGCGGCTATCTGGCTGGCGCCGTGCCGGGTGCTGGCGGCAAGAATGCTGCTGCCATGCTGGCCGAAGCCATGCGTGCTTATGTGGTGCTGCATGCCGAACCGCAACTGGATACGGATAACGCGCCGCAGGCGCTGGCCGCGCTGCGCGGCTCCCAGTTCACTGTCGCGCTGACGTCCTATCGCAGCGCCGCTGAAAGCTGGGCCGACATCATGCTGCCGATCGCTCCGTTCACGGAAACGTCCGGCACTTACGTCAATGCCGCGGGCCTGGCGCAAAGCTTCAAGGGCACGACCGCGCCGGTGGGCCAAACCCGCCCGGCCTGGAAGGTGCTGCGCGTGCTGGGCAATGTGCTCAAGCTCGCAGGCTTCGATGATGAAACCTCCGAGTCCGTGCGTGATACGGCGCTGGCTGGCGACATTCCCGCCCGCCTGTCCAACCGTGTCAAGGCCGAACCTGGCCTGCCCGCGGCGCGTGCTGCAGGCACCCTGGAGCGTCTGGCTGATCTGCCTATCTTCCGTACCGACGCCATCGTGCGCCGCGCGGAATCGCTGCAGGAAGCGTCGGCTTCACGCGCGCCCAAGGCGCGCATGAATGCGCAGACGCTGGCGCAGCTGGGCCTGGAAGAGGGCGCCAAGGTTCGTGTGCGCTCGGCTCAGGGCGAAGCGGAGCTGACGGCTGTGCGTGATGACAAGGTGGCTGATGGCGCCGTGCGCGTCGCTGCCGGTTTTGAACAGACCGCAGCGCTGGGCAGCGCTTTCGGTGCAATTTCGGTGGAGCGTGTCTGACATGAGCTGGCTCGATGTGATCAATAGCCACGGTGAGGCTCTGCTGGGCCCGACAGGCTGGCTGGTGGTGTGGACGCTGATCAAGATTATCGTGATCGCGCTGCCCATCATTATCTGTGTGGCGTTCCTGACGTACTGGGAACGCAAAATGATTGGTTTCATGCACGTGCGCCGCGGCCCCAACCGCGTGGGCCCGCGCGGGCTGCTGCAGCCGTTCGCCGACGTGTTCAAGCTGTTGACCAAGGAAGTCGTTGTTCCCAGTCAGGCCAATAAGGTGCTGTTCATTATTGCGCCTGTCGTGGTCTTGATGCCTGCCTTGGCAGCCTGGGCGGTGGTTCCGTTCGGCCCGGAAGTCGTGCTGGCCAACGTGAATGCCGGCTTGCTGTACGTGATGGCCATTACCTCCATGGGGGTCTATGGCGTGATCGTCGCAGGCTGGGCGTCCAACTCCAAGTACGCGTTGCTGGCTGCCATGCGCGCCTCGGCGCAGATGCTGTCCTACGAACTAGCCATCAGCTTTGTGTTGCTGGTGATCGTGCTGGTTTCCGGCAGCATGAACATGTCCGACATCGTGAATGTGCAATTGCGCGGCACCTTCGCCGACATGGGGCTGACCTTCCTGTCCTGGAACTGGCTGCCGTTGCTGCCGCTGTTCGTCATCTACGTCATTTGCATGGTGGCGGAAACCAACCGCCACCCCTTTGACGTGGTGGAAGGCGAGTCGGAAATCGTGGCTGGCCACATGGTCGAATACTCGGGCATGGCCTTCGCGCTGTTCTTCCTGGGCGAATACGCCAACATGATCTTCCTGTCGGCGATGGCGTCGATCATGTTCCTGGGCGGCTGGTCTGCGCCGCTGGACTTCGCTCCCTTCACCTGGGTGCCGGGCTGGCTCTGGCTGGCATTGAAAACTTTCGTTGTAGTGTCCCTTTTCATCTGGTTCCGCGCGTCGTTCCCGCGTTACCGCTATGACCACATCATGCGTCTGGGCTGGAAGATGTTGATCCCCCTGACCGGGGTGTGGCTGGTAGTGGTGGCGATCTGGATGCAGACCCCCTGGAATATCTGGAACTGAAGCGGACGAGCAGAGGCAAGATATGGAAGCGATCAAGGATTTTCTCGGCAGTCTGATGCTGTCTGAGCTGCTCAAGGGCATGCGCCTGACCGGCAGGTATTTTTTCCGGCGCAAGATTACGTTGCGCTACCCCTTTGAAAAGACGCCGGCCTCGCCGCGTTTCCGTGGCCTGCATGCCTTGCGCCGCTACCCCAATGGGGAAGAGCGCTGCATTGCCTGCAAGCTGTGCGAAGCGGTCTGTCCGGCCATGGCGATCACGATCGAATCGGGCGAACGCGATGACGGCACCCGCCGCACGACGCGTTACGACATCGACCTGACCAAATGCATTTTCTGTGGCTTCTGCGAAGAGAGCTGCCCGGTGGATTCCATCGTCGAAACGCACATCCATGAATACCATGGGGAAAAGCGCGGCGATCTGTACTTCACCAAGGACATGCTGCTGGCCGTGGGCGACCGCTACGAAAATGAAATCGCCAAACGGCGCGCGGCCGACGCGCCCTATCGTTGATATTGGGGTGGCTGGCTCATGATCTTCTCTACCATTCTTTTTTATATTGTCGCGGCCGTGCTGGTCATCGCGGCTGTGCGCGTGATTACCGCGGGCAGCCCGGTGACTGCGGTGCTGCACCTCATCCTGGCGTTCTTCAATGCCGCCATGCTGTGGGTGCTGATCGGCGCTGAATTCCTCGGCCTGTTGCTGGTCGTGGTTTATGTCGGCGCTGTCATGGTGATGTTCCTGTTTGTCGTCATGATGCTGGACATCAAGCTCGACATGCTGCGTGCCGGTGTGCGTCATTACATGGTCATCGGCGGTGTCGTCGGCCTGATCATGGTGCTGGAAATGGCCTTCGTGCTCTGGGCAACCTGGGGCGGCGTCGGTGAACTGCCAGTGCAGCCGGGCGATTACAACAACACCCGCGCGCTGGGCGAGCTGATGTACACCAAGTATGTGTTTGGCGTGGAAGTGGGCGCCGTGCTGCTGCTGGTCGGCATGATCAGCGCCATTGCGCTGACGCTGCGCCGCCGCACCGACGTGCGCTACAACGATCCGTCCAGCGCCGTGAAGGTCAAGGCCAAGGATCGCTTCCGTATCGTCAACGTCAAGCCCCAGCGCGATGTGGCGCCGGCGGCACCGGCAGCCGATGCGGCCGGCGAAGGAGAAAAACAATGACACTCACTCTGGCGCACTATTTGGTGCTGGGGGCCATCCTCTTCGCCATCGGCGTTTTCGGGATGTTCCTGAACCGGCGCAATCTCATCATTCTGCTGATGTCCATGGAGCTGATGCTGCTGGCCGTGAACATGAACTTCGTCGCCTTTTCCTCCTGGATGGGCGATGCGGCAGGGCAGGTTTTCGTGTTCTTCATTCTCACGGTGGCGGCTGCCGAAGCCGCTATTGGTCTGGCGATCCTGGTGTTGCTGTTCCGTAACCTGAACACGATCAACGTCGACGATCTTGATCGCCTGAAAGGCTGATGGGGCCCGGAATCATGTCTGAAACCAATTTTTATCTGCTTATCGCACTGGCCCCGCTGGTCGGCGCCATATTGTCCGGCCTGTTCGGCACCGGCTTCCTGGGCCGTCCGGTCGGGCGCCGGGCTGCGCATTGCATCACCATTCTGGGCGTGGCGATTTCCGCCATCGGTTCGGTATTCGTGCTGCGCGATGTGCTCAACGGCCATACGTTTGACGGCACGGTCTATACCTGGACGCTGATCGGCACAACCAAGCTGGAAATCGGCTTCCTGATCGACTCGCTGTCGGCCATGATGATGGTGGTCGTGACCTCCGTGTCCCTGATGGTGCACATCTATACCATCGGCTACATGTCCGATGATCCGGGTTATCAGCGCTTCTTCTCGTACATCTCGCTGTTCACCTTCTCCATGCTGATGCTGGTCATGTCCAACAACATGGTTCAGCTGTTCTTCGGCTGGGAAGCGGTGGGCCTGGTGTCTTACCTGCTGATCGGTTTCTGGTACACGCGTCCGACGGCGATCTTCGCCAACATGAAGGCGTTCCTGATCAACCGTGTCGGTGACTTCGGTTTCGTGCTCGGCATCGGTTTGCTGTTCGCCTACACCGGCACCATGCATTACGGTGAAGTTTTCGCTCAGGCCGACAAACTGGATGCCCTGCAATTGCCCGGCACCGACTGGCAATTGCTGACGGTGGCGTGTATCTGCCTGTTCATCGGCGCCATGGGTAAATCGGCGCAGGTGCCGCTGCATGCCTGGCTGCCGGATTCCATGGAAGGCCCGACCCCGATCTCCGCGCTGATTCACGCGGCCACCATGGTGACCGCTGGTATCTTCATGGTGTCGCGCTTCTCGCCGCTGTTTGAACTGTCCGATACGGCGCTGTCGCTGATGATCGTGGTGGGCGGTATTGGCGCGCTGTTCCTCGGTATCCTCGGCATCATCCAGAATGACATCAAGCGCGTCGTGGCTTACTCCACGCTGTCGCAGCTGGGTTACATGACGGTGGCGCTGGGCGCTTCGGCCTACTCGGTGGCTGTGCTGCACTTGCTGACGCACGCTTTCTTCAAGGCCATGCTGTTCCTGGGCGCGGGTTCCGTCATTATCGGCATGCACCACGATCAGGACATCCGCAACATGGGCGGCCTGCGCAAGTACATGCCCATTACCTGGATTACCTTCCTGATCGGCACGCTGGCGCTGGTCGGCACGCCGTTCTTCTCGGGCTTCTATTCCAAGGAAAACCTGATCGAGGCTGCACACGCCGCCAACGTCTGGGGCGCGGACTTCGCCTACTGGTCGGTGCTGATCGGTGTGTTCGTCACGTCGCTGTACTCGTTCCGCGTGTACTTCCTGGTCTTCCACGGCAAGGAACGCTACCCCGAGCACGGTCATGACGGCCATGGCCATGATGATCACGGCCACGGCCATCACGGCGGCAAGCCGCATGAGTCGCCCTGGGTGGTGACGCTGCCGCTGATCCTGCTGGCGATTCCGTCCGTCATCATCGGCGCCATCGTGGTGGAACCCATGCTGTTCGGTTCCTTCTTCGAGGGTGTTATCACGGTGCTGCCGCAGCACCCGGCGATGGCTGATATCGCATCGACCTGGCATGGCTGGGTGGCTTATGGCCTGCATGCCTTCCAGACGCTGCCGTTCTGGCTGGTTGTGGCCGGTGCCGTCATTGCCTGGTACTGCTACCTGATCAATCCCAAGGTGCCCGCCGCCATCGAAGCCCGCATGGGCTGGCTGCTGCGCATCCTGGAAAACAAGTACTACGTCGATTGGTTCAACGAGCAGGTCATTGCGCGTGGCGCCCGTGCGCTGGGCCGCGGCCTGTGGCGCTACGGTGACCGCGGCCTGATTGACGGCCTGCTGGTCAACGGCAGCGCCCGCCTGGTGGGCTGGATTGCCGCCGTCAGCCGCAAGGTCCAGACCGGCTACATCTACCACTATGCGTTCGCCATGATCATCGGTGTGATGGTTCTGGTGACCTTCTATGTGCTGATTTACAAATGATGGCTAGCGACATGGTATCTACAACATTCCCCTGGCTGACCTGGGCCATCTTCACGCCCATCGTGTTCGGCGTGCTGGTCCTGGCGTTCGGGCGCGATTCCGCGCCCGGCCGCACCCGCTGGCTGTCGCTGCTTGGCGCCATCGTCAGCTTCCTGGTCACCATTCCGCTATATACGCGTTTTGATGCCACCACGGCCGATATGCAGTTCGTCGAGAAGTCGAGCTGGATCGAGGCGCTTGGCGTGAATTACCACCTGGGTGTCGATGGCATCTCGGTCTGGTTCGTGCTGCTGACTGCCTTCATCACCATCATCGTGGTGGTGGCAGGCTGGGAAGTCATCACCAAGCGCGTCGCGCAGTACATGGCGGCGTTCCTGATCCTGTCCGGGCTGATGATCGGCGTCTTCTCGGCGCTGGACGGCTTGCTGTTCTACATCTTCTTCGAAGCCACGCTGATCCCGATGTACATCATCGTCGGCGTCTGGGGCGGCCCGAACCGGGTGTACGCGGCATTCAAGTTCTTCCTGTACACCCTGATGGGTTCGCTGCTCACGCTGGTGGCCTTCATCTATCTCTGGAACGTCACGGGCACTTTCGACATCGCGACCTGGCAGCAGCAGCCGCTGGGCATGACGCCGCAGATCCTGATCTTCCTGGCGCTGCTGGCTGCGTTTGCGGTCAAGGTGCCGATGTGGCCGGTACACACCTGGCTGCCGGATGCTCACGTGGAAGCGCCTACCGGCGGTTCCGTGGTACTGGCCGCGATCATGCTGAAGCTGGGCGCCTACGGGTTCCTGCGTTTCTCGCTGCCCATCGCGCCCGACGCTGCGCATGAGCTGTCGTGGCTGATGATCACGCTGTCGCTGGTTGCTGTGATCTATATCGGGCTGGTGGCAATCATCCAGTCCGACATGAAGAAACTGGTGGCGTATTCGTCTGTCGCCCACATGGGCTTCGTGACGCTGGGCTTCTTCATCTTCAATACCGCCGGTATGGAAGGCGCGATTGTCCAGATGATCTCGCACGGTTTCGTGTCCGGCGCCATGTTCCTGTGTATCGGCGTCCTGTACGACCGTGTGCACAGCCGTGAGATCTCGGCCTACGGCGGTGTGGTCAATACCATGCCGAAGTTCGCCACCTTCTTCATCCTGTTCTCGATGGCCAACAGCGGTCTGCCCGCAACCAGCGGTTTCGTGGGTGAGTTCATGGTCATCATGGGCGCGGTCGAATACAACTTCTGGATTGGCTTGCTGACCGCAACGGCCCTGATCCTGGGCGCGGCCTACTCGCTCTGGATGACCAAGCGTGTCGTGCTGGGTGATGTTGCCAATGACAACGTGCGCAACCTGAAAGACCTGTGCAGCCGTGAATTCCTGATGCTGGGCATCCTGGCTATCGCCGTGTTGTTCATGGGTATCTATCCGAAGCCCTTTGTCGATCTTATCCACGTCTCGGTCGATGCGCTGCTGCAGCACGTTGCCATCTCGAAACTGTAAGGCTGGACCATCATGCAATCTTCGTTCAACTTTACCCTTGCGCTGCCGGAGATCATCCTGCTGATAGGCGGCCTGGCGATCCTGCTGCTGGACGCCGTCCGCAACGATCCCCAGCGCCGCTTGACGCATGCTCTCAGCCTCGTACTGCTGATCGTGCTGACGGTCGTCTCCCTGGTGCAGTGGTCTGATGGCGTGCGTGGTTCCACGTTCTCCGGCATGTTCGTGGTGGACCCGCTGGCCCACCTGCTCAAGGTCGCTTCCTATATCGCGGTGGCGGTCAGCCTGATCTACGGCCGTGCCTATGCGCAAGCGCGTGACATGATGAGCCGCGGCGGCGAGATCTATGTGCTGTCGCTGTTCGCGCTGCTGGGCCAGATGGTCATGATTTCGGCAGGCAACATGATCTCCATGTACCTGGGCCTGGAACTGATGTCGCTGGCGCTGTACGCGCTCATTGCCCTGCGCCGTGATCATGTTGTGGCGACCGAAGCGGCAATGAAGTACTTCGTGCTCGGCGCGCTGGCATCCGGCTTCCTGCTGTACGGCATGTCCATGGTCTATGGCGCCACCGGCAAGCTGGATCTGAGTGAAATCGCTGCGGTTCTGCGCGGCGGCGACTTCCAGCACATGGCGCTGGTGTTCGGCGTGGTGTTCGTGGTGGCTGGCCTGGCGTTCAAACTGGGCGTGGTGCCTTTCCACATGTGGGTGCCCGACGTTTACCAAGGCTCGCCGACGTCTTCGACGCTGCTGCTGGGCGCAGCGCCCAAGCTGGCTGCCTTTGCCGTCACGCTGCGTTTGCTGGTCGAAGGCCTGCACACGCTGGCCGCCGACTGGCAGAGCATGCTCATGATCATGGCCGTGCTGTCTCTGGCCATCGGTAACCTGACCGCGATCATGCAAAGCAGCTTCAAGCGCATGCTGGCTTATTCGAGCATTTCGCATATGGGCTTCGTCATCCTGGGCCTGCTCTCGGGCGTGGTGGATGGCAATCCTGGCGCTGCCGGTTCGGCCTATGGCGCTGCGCTGTTCTACATGCTGGTGTACGTGCTGACAACGCTGGGCGGTTTCGGCGTGGTCATGCTGATGTCGCGTGAAGGCTTTGAATGCGACAACATCAGCGACCTGAAGGGTCTGAACAAGCGCAGCCCGCTGTACGCGCTGGTTCTGCTGCTGCTGATGTTCTCGCTGGCCGGCATCCCGCCGCTGGTGGGCTTCTATGCCAAGCTGGCTGTGCTGCAAGCCGTGGTGCAGGCTGGCCATCTGTGGCTGGCGGTTGTGGCGGTGCTGTTCTCGCTGATTGGCGCGTTCTACTACATCCGTGTCGTGAAGGTGGTGTACTTCGACGAGCCGGAAGACAATGCGCCGACCATCAAGGCGGGCTGTCTGCCGCGCGCCGTCATGGCGATCAACGCCGCGCTGCTGTTGCTGCTGGGCATCCAGGAAAACGGCATCATTCAACTGTCGGTGGACGCCATCCGGGCATCGCTGGCATTCTGATAGGGCAAGCTTCCCGCCATCACGGCGGGAAGCTTGCCGGATGGCCTGCGCGCCGCGCCGCTTTTGCGGCATCGCGCAGGCCTCATAAAAAAACCCTCAGGGATGGCTTTTCAGCCAGCACCTGGGGGTTTTTGTTTTGCGGGCTAGGTTGCTGGACGAGACGGGGCCGGGCGATGGATTGGGGCGCGCGCTGCCGCTAGCCGGGCGCCGGTTCATGCGGCTTGCCGTGACAGGCAGCGTCGGGAACTGGCTGGCGTAGTGATAAATGTTCTCGCCTTTGATATACCGCAAACAGCCGGGCCGGCAAGCATTTACAGCGCATGGCGCCGCCGCAGACAATGAGCTCCAGGGCAGCGGTTTTTGCCGCTGCGGCTTGCTGAACAGGAGAAAGCAATGAAACGTCTGGAAGGTAAAGTTGCCATTGTCACCGGCGCTGCAGTCGGTATCGGCCGTGCCATCGCGCTGCGCCTGGCGCAGGAAGGCGCCAAAGTCGCCGTGACGGATGTGCAGGATGGCAGCGAAGTCGTGGACGCCATCAGCAAGCAAGGGGGGCTGGCCAAGTACTGGCGCGTGGATACGACGGACGAGGCGTCCGTGGCGGAATCGTTTATCGAGGTGGCGGAGTATTTCGGCCGGATAGATATCCTGGTCAATAACGCCGGGATTTCCGGGGTGAACAAACCCACGCATGAAATCACGGAAGCCGAATGGGACCGGGTCATGGACGTCAACGTCAAAGGCGTTTTCTTCTGCACCAAGCATGCGGTGCCGACCATGCAGGAACAAGGCGGCGGCAGCATCATTAACCTGTCTTCTATCTATGGCCTGGTGGGCGCAGCCGATCTGCCGCCTTACCATGCCTCCAAGGGCGCTGTGCGCCTGATGAGCAAGAATGACGCTTTGCTGTACGCACGCGATCATATCCGTGTGAACTCAGTACACCCTGGCTTCATCTGGACCCCGCTGGTCGAAGATTTGGCCAACAACGCGCCGGAAGGAGCCGCGGCATTCCGCGCCGAACTGGATGCGCGCCATCCGCTGGGGTATGTCGGAGACTCCGACGATATCGCCTGGGGCGTGGTGTATCTGGCCTCTGATGAGGCCAAGTTCGTCACGGGCAGCGAGCTGGTGATAGATGGCGGTTATACCGCCAGGTAAGTCCCGCGCCTTGGTGCGCCAGCGTCATGCGCAGGCCCGGTTTCCGCAAGGAGGCCGGGCCTGCGCGCTGATACGCGGGGCAATTCGGCTTAGTACAGCCAGCCCGCCGGTATGGTGATCAAAGGCGGAAAGAGGACGAACAACAGCAAAATGGCGAAGAGCGTGAAGATAAAGGGCAGGGCGCCGCGCGTGACCAAGTCTATTTTCATTTTGCTCACGCTGGCGACTGTACTCAATACCGTTCCCACTGGCGGGGTAATCAAGCCGATGGACACATTGACGACAAACAGAATGCCGAAATAGACGGGGTCGATACCGGCAGATTTGACGACAGGCAGCAGGACGGGGGCCAGGATCAGGATGGTGGGCGCCGAGTCCATGCAAGTGCTGATGACCAGAATCAGGAGCATGATGGTCAGCAGCAACAGGGTCGGATTGTCCATGACGGGGCCTAGCAAACCGATGATGCGTGAGGGCAGATCGGCGACTGTCACCAGCCAGGCTGCCACCATGGCGGAGGCGACCAGCAGCATGATGACGGCTGTTGTTCTGGCAGAGACCAGCAGAATGCCATATAGCTGAGACCAGCGCAGTTCACGGTAAATGACGGTCGCAACGAACAGGGCATAGGCTGCCGCTACCACGGCGGCTTCGGTCGGGGTGAACACGCCCATGCGCAAACCCACCAGAATGATGACCGGCAACATCAGCGCCCAGGACGACTCGCGGAAGGCGCGCCAGACATCCTGACGGCTTTTGCGCGGCGGCGTTTCCAGTTGTTCGCGGCGGGCCAGCCACCACCAGGTTGCCCACAGAGCCACGCCTATCATCAGGCCAGGGGCGATGCCGGCCATGAACAGCTTGGAGATGGACACATTGGTGGCCACGCCGAACAGGATGAGGGCAATGCTGGGCGGCAGAATGGGAGCAATAATACCGGTTGAGGCGATCAGGCCCGCGGCCCGGGAAGGATCATGCCCGGCGCGGCGCATCATGGGCAGCAGCATGGCCGTCAGCGCGGCGGCGTCGGCCACGGCAGAGCCGGACAGGGCGGCGATAAAGCAGCCAGCCAGAATTGTGACATAGCCCAGGCCGCCGCGGATGTGGCCGATGAGCGCCAGCGCCAGATTGACCATGCGGTGCGACAGGCCGCCGGCGTTCATGATCTCGCCTGCGAGCAGGAAAAACGGGACGGCCAGCAAGGGGAAGCTGTTGGCGCCGTTGATGACATTCTGCGCCAGAATCTGGGCGTCGAAGTAATCCAGGTGATACATCAGCCCGACGGAACTGGCCAGCAAGGCGAAGGCGATGGGGATGCGCAGCGCCATGGAGCCCAGCAGCGTGCCGACAAAAATCAGGATGGTCATTGGGAATCCTCAGGGCTGATGGCAGGCTCGTCTTCCAGATCGACACCAGTGTTGTGCAGCACGGCCAGGCAGAGGTCGCGGGCGATGAGCAGCAGGGCTGAGCTGCCGAAAATGACGCCAGTGGCATAGAAAATGCCCATGGACCATTCCGTTGTCGGGGCGGGAATATCTGCGTTGATCATCATTTGCTCCCAGCTGCCCGCCAGCACCAGCCAGGCGATATACAGCATGAGCAGACGGCCCAGGATAAACAGGGGTTTGTGCAGGACGCGCGGCAGCAGGGCGTAGAACAGATCACTGCCCAGGTGCGTGCGGTTGTTCAGGGCCACGATGGCGCCCAGGAAAACAATCCAGATAAAGGCCCAGCGCGCGACTTCCTCGGAGACGGTGATACCGGAGTTGAACAGATAGCGCAGGGCGACATTGACGAAGACCAGAACGGTCATGAAGGCCAGCAGTCCGACCTGTATATGGTCGAGCAAGCGGCAATAGCGGTTCAGTAGGGCTTGCATGATGAAAGTCCTTGGGCCGGGAAAACACGCAGGCCAGCGGATGCGGTTTTCCAGGCGCCAGCGAAACAGAAGGAGGTGTCCGGCGCGGCGCATGAGGCCGCGCGGCTAGGGACTCAGGAAGGGTTGCGCAGTTTGGCCAGTTCAGCCTGCACCTGTTCCAGTGTTTCCGGCCCCACACGCTGGGCGTGCTGGCTCACCACAGGCGCGACGGCGGCGCGGAAGCGCTCCATTTCTTGCGGGCTCAGTTCCGTGAGTTGCATGCCGCCATCCTGCAAGGCTTGCAGCGCCGCTTCTGCGCCGGCACGGGAACGCTCGCGCTGGTACAGCGATGCTTCCGCAGCCGCTTCGCGCAGGATGCGCTGCTCCTCAGCCGACAGCCTGTCCCAGAAGCGTTTGCTGATGATGAGTGCCATCGGGTTGTAGAGGTGGCCGGTACGGGTCACATATTTCTGCACTTCCTGGAAGTTGGAAGCCAGGATGGTGGTGAAGGGGTTTTCCTGGCCATCGACGGCATGTGATTCCAGCGCCGGGTAGAGTTCGGGAAAGGCCAGCGGCAAGGCGTTGGCGCCCAGGGCATTGAACAGGTCGATATAAATAGGCGACTGGATCACCCGCACTTTCAGGCCGGCAATGTCCTCGACTTTTTCCACGGGGCGGCGGTTATTGGTGAGATGGCGGAAACCGAGATCCCAGTAACCCAGGCCGATAATGCCTTTCTCGCTCAATTTTTCGAGCAGCGCGGTGCCGATGGGGCCGTCGGTGATGGCATCGACTTCCTCGGCATTGTTGAACAGGAAGGGCGTATCGAAGACGCCCAGCTCCTTGACGTGCGAGGTCAGGATGCCGGCGTTGAGGTTGGTCATTTCCAGCGTGCCGCCCTGCACCGCAGAGACGTTTTGCAGATTGCCGCCCAGCACGCCGCCGGGGAAGGTTTTGACCGTGAGTTTGCCGCCCGACTTGGCGGCAACCAGTTCGGCGAATTTGTCGGCCCCTTCGGCCTGCGGATGGCCGCGCTGGTTTTCAAAGGCAAAGCGGATGGTGCGGGTCTGGATATCATCCGCCTGGGCGGCGACGGCAGGCAGCAGGGCCAGCAGCGTGGCGCAGGCCAGTTGGCGTAGTGTGGATTTCATGGTGTTGTCTCCTTGTTATGAAATGAATAGGTACGGCAATCAGGCGGCCAGACCTTGCAGCAAGGCTTCGGTCTTGAGCCGCATGCGTTTGGCGCGCTCAACGGGGGCAACCGTGAGCGATAGGCCGGCCAGCGGCACTTCCAGCCCGATGGGGATATTGCCCGGCAGGCCCGCCAGAAGACTGGACAGGTTCAGCCCGCCGTCGCCAGGCATGAGCCGTTCCCTGCGTGCCTGGAACAGCAGCCCGTCCAGATCGGCTGGCCGTTCTGCCGGGGCGTCGCACAGTTGCACATAGGGGAAGCGGGAAGGCGCGATGGCGGCCAGCGTGGCCGGGGTTTCACCGGCGCGGTCGAAGTGCAGGGCATCTATGACTATCCCCGCCTCCTGGGCGCCGCTTTGCTGGATCAGCGCCTCGGCCTTGGCAAGGCTGGAAATGGCGACCCAGGGCACAGGTTCCAGGCAGGCCCGCAAACCGAGGGACGACGCCATTTCGGCAAACTGCCCGAAATTCTGGCTCAGTCTGGCTGGGTCGGGGTCCTGGCCGGAGACCAGCGCATGCCGGGCGCCCAGCCGGACGCCGGTTTCCAGGGCAGCGCGGTAATCGGCGACTTGCGTGTCCGGGCGCAGGCTGAATAGCTCGATATCCAGCAATTGCATGCCGGTATCGTCCAGGCGCCGGGCAATCTCGCGCACGGTGGGCGTATTGCCGATGGCATCGTGGCGAGTTTCCGTGGCGGTGGCTGGAATCAGGCGCAGGCCCAGGGCCTGATACCCGGCCAGAGCGGCGCACAGCACCATATCGGGCGGCGTCAGTTCCAGATGAGAGAGCGGCGCGAGGGCAAATGTTGTGCTGGGCATGGTTCGCATCGTCCTAGTAATTGGCGCGTCCGCCGGACAGATCAAAGGTAAAGCCGGTCGTGAAGGTGCAATCCGGCCCGGCGATCCAGGCCACCATGGCAGCAATTTCCGGAATACTGAGGAAACGTCCCATCGGAATCTTGGCCTTGGAGCTGGCAATATGCGCCGGCGTCATTTGTTGCAGCAATTGGGTTTCCGTCATGACCGGCGCGACAGCATTGACCAGGACGCCTTCACCAGCCAGTTCGCGCGCCAGTGATTTGGTCAGCCCGATGACGCCGTGCTTGGACGCGGAATAGGGCGTGATGCCCGGGACGGCTTCCTTGCCGGCGGCCGAGGCGATGTTGATGATGCGGCCGTGGCCGGCTGCCCTCATGAGCGGGACGATGGCGCGGCAGCAATAGAAGACGCCGCTGAGGTTGATATCCATGACCTGCTGCCATTGCTGCGGCGTGTATTCCCACATCGGCTGGACCGGGCCATTGATGCCTGCATTGTTGACGAGAATGTCGATCCGGCCCAGTTGGGCATGGGCTTCTGCCACGGCCAGATGGATGGCATCCGGGTCGCGGATATCCACGCGCTGAGCCAGGGCAGGTTCAAACCCGCTGTCGGCGAGCGGGGCCAGATCCATGTCCCAGATAACAACCTGGCAGCCTTCGCGGGACAACCGCCGGGCAATGCCAAGACCGATACCCCGGGCAGCGCCGGTCACAATGGCGACCTGTCCGGTCAAGGGCTGGGGTGTGCTTGCTTGATTCAACTGCGTGCCTCCATTCGAGAATGGAAAGCATCGTAAGAAAGGCGGGTCACATACGTCTATGCGATGTTTTTTATTAAAGATATCAAAATAATTGATAATCTAGGCAAATGGAAAACGCCAACCCGAAACCTTTGCTGGATGCCAAGCTCTTGCTGCTGTTTATTGCCCTGCACCATACCGGCAGCGTCAGCCGCGCGGCGGATCAGCTGGGGCAGAATCAGCCGACTGTCAGCATGTGGCTGGCGCGTCTGCGCGCTTACTTTGATGATGAACTGTTTGTCCGTACCGGCGGCACGATGGTGCCGACTGCCAGGGCAGAGACGCTGCTGGGGCCGGTACGCGAGGCGCTGGCGGCCTTGCAGCGGCTGGAGCAGCAGCCGGAAAGGGTGGTGCCGGCGCAGATGGAGCGCCGCTTCACGGTTTGCATGACCGATGCCAGCCATATGACCTTGCTGCCCCAGTTGCTGACGCTATTGCGGCGCGATGCGCCGGGCGTCAGTCTGGATGTGGAACCCATAGAGGCCGAGACCCCGGCCCGCCTGGCAGCTGGTTTGGCGGATCTGGCGCTGGGCATTATTCCTGGCCTGGAATCAGGCTTTTATCAGCAAACGTTTTATACCCAGAGCTTTGTTTGCCTGGCAGGCAGCCATTGGCATGATGGATCGGCGCTGACGCTCGCTGATTATCAGGCAGCAGCGCATATCGAAGTCTTGTCGGGCAGGACGCATTCGCTGCTGGATAGCGCCCTGCGGTCCCAGCGTATCCAGCGCAGGGTGGCATTACGGCTGCCCGGCTTTCTGGGCGTGGCGAATATTGTCGCCAATACGGATTTGCTGGCGACAGTGCCCAGCCAGATCGGGCGCCGTTTGGGCAGCACCAGTGGCGTCAGGTTATTGCATTGCCCTTTTGAAACCAGCATGTTCACAGTGAAGCAATACTGGCATGCGCGCATGCATAATGAACCGGCGCATCGCTGGCTCAGGCAGCAGTGCGCCTTGCTTTACCGTACCCAGGAGCTGGGTGTGGTGTATGACGATTAAAGGCGTGTCGTCTGGCCTTAGCCGGGCGTGCGGACCATGGTGATATGGGCGATGCCGGCTTCTTCAAAGGGGGCGCCGCGCACCTGGAATCCATGCCGCTCATAGAAAGCCTGGGCATGGCATTGCGCGTTCAGCACCAAGGCCGTATGCCCTTGGCGCAGCCCGGCTTCCACCAGCGCCTGCAACAGGCAGCCGCCCAGGCCCATGCCGCGCGCTTGCTGGCGCACCGCCATGCGGCCGATATGGCCGTCGGGCAGCAAGCGGCCTGTGCCCAGTGCCGTGCCTTGGGCATCATAGGCAATGGCGTGCAGGCATAGCGGGTCCATCTCGTCGAGTTCGATGTCTGGCGGGACGCCTTGTTCATCGACGAACACTTCGAAGCGGATAGGGGCCGCGTCGCTGCGCAGCGCTTCCCAGTTGTCCAGGCGCAAGCGGATGCCGGGCGGCAGGGCAGGAGGAGTCACGTGCAGATTCATGGCGCGGGCGTAAAAGAAGCGGCAAGGAGGGGAACGCAAGGGACGAGAAGCGCAAGGGACGGGAACCCAGGGCGCCCGCGGGGGGGAAGGCTGGCGCGGGGCCTGGGGCGCTGAACCTTGCGTGCGAAGCGTTCAGCTGGCGAACCAGTTCAGCACGCCATCCAGCCCAGTGTAATTCAGGGCATGGCTAGCTTGTTGCTGCACGACCGGTTTGGCACGGTAGGCCACCGAGATGCCCGCCAGCTTCATCATTTGCAGGTCATTGGCACCGTCGCCGATGACAATGGCCTGGCTGGTTTGCGCGCCATGACTGACGGCGAATTGCTGCACCAGGCTGGCCTTGGCCTGGGCATCGACGATATCGCCCAGCACCCGTCCGGTCAGCACACCGCTGTCATCGACTTCCAGGGTGTTGGCGTGGGCGGCGTCCAGCTGCAGGCGCTGGCGCAGGCGCTCCGTAAAGAAGGTGAAGCCGCCGGAAACCAGCAGAATCTTCAGGCCGGCGGCCCTGGCGGATTCCACCAGGCGTTCTGCGCCAGGGTTGAGCTTGAGGCGGTCGGCGTAAACTTCATCAAGCGCAGTGGCCGCCACGCCTTGCAGCAGCGCTACGCGGCGGCGCAGGCTCTCGGAAAAATCCTTGATTTCGCCACGCATGGCCGCTTCAGTAATGGCGGCGACTTCGGGTTTGCGGCCGACGGCATCGGCGATTTCGTCTATGCATTCGATATTGATGAGCGTGGAGTCCATGTCCATGGCCAGCACGCGGTAATCGGACAGCTTGGCCTGGCCAGGCACATAGGCATAGTCCATGTGACGGCTGGCGCACCAGGCGGCCAGTTCCTGGCGGCTGGCGTCATCCGCGGCAACGCCGGTCAGGCGCGCGGCGGTGGTGCTGATGCGGCGCACGCCATTGGCGCAGGCCAGGGCTGCGGCCTGTTCGATGCGGTCGGCGGACAGGTCGGGAGATTGCAGGATGAGGTGGGTGCTGGAATCGGTCATGGCTTGCGGGCCGGCGCCGGAGGCGCGCGGCAAGATAGGGAAAAGTCGCCGGGCAGCCGGTCAGGCGCGGCGACCGTGAATGGCCAGCAGGCATCATAGCCGCTAGCCGTGCAAACAGGATACGCTGGCCGCAGCGCTTAGCTCAAGGAACGCAGCAGGCCGCGAACGGCGTCGATGCGCGCGGTAATGTCGGGTTTGGAGATCTCCATGCGCAGCTTGTCCGGGCCGCTCAGGCGGATGTGGCGTTGCTTCTGAACCAATTCGATCAGGCGTACCGGATCTACTTTGGTATCCGTGCGGAAATGCAGCAAGGCCTGGGTTTCGCTGGCGTCCAGCTTCTGGATGCCCAGGGCTTCGGCGCGCAGGCGCAGGCGATGGCTGGCCAGCAGGGTTTTTGCGGCTTCCGGCAGGGGGCCGAAACGGTCTATCAGTTCTTCTTGCAGGCCCAGCAGGGTGTCGTCGTCCGGCGCATGCGACAGGCGCTTGTAGAGGGCCAGGCGGGCATGCACATCGGGGCAGTAATCGGAAGGCAGCAAGGCCGGGGCATGCAGATTGATTTCGCAAACGGCGTGCAGGTCGGCATCCAGATCCGGCTCCTTGCCGGATTTCAGCGCGCGCACGGCGGCATTGAGCATGTCCGAATACAGAGAGAAACCGATTTCCTGGATATTGCCGGATTGTGATTCGCCCAGCACTTCGCCCGCGCCGCGGATTTCCAGGTCGTGCATCGCCAGGTAGAAACCGGACCCCAGTTCTTCCATGGCCTGGATGGCTTCCAGGCGTTTTTTGGCATTGCTGGTGATGGCGTCTTCGCCGGGGGTCAGCAGGTAGGCGTAGGCCTGGTGGTGCGAACGTCCGACGCGGCCGCGCAACTGGTGCAGCTGCGCCAGGCCGAAGCGGTCGGCGCGGTGGATGATGATGGTGTTGGAGCTGGGCACGTCGATGCCGGTTTCAATGATGGTGGTGCACAGCAGCACGTTGTAGCGCTGCTGGTAGAAGCCCTTCATCACCTGTTCCAGTTCGCGCTCGGGCATCTGGCCGTGGGCCACGGCAATGCGTGCTTCCGGCACCAGCTCTTCGAGCCGGGCGCGGCGGTTGTGGATGGTCTCGACTTCATTGTGCAGGAAATAGGCCTGGCCGCCGCGTTTGAGTTCTCGCAGCAGCGCTTCGCGTATGGTGCTGCCATCCTCGCGGCGCACGAAGGTCTTGATGGCCAGGCGTTTTTGCGGCGCGGTCGCGATGACGGAAAAGTCGCGTATGCCTTCTAGCGACATGCCCAGCGTGCGCGGAATCGGCGTGGCGGTGAGCGTCAGAACATCAACTTCGGCGCGCAGCGCCTTGAGCGCTTCTTTCTGGCGCACACCGAAGCGGTGTTCTTCGTCGATGATGACCAGCCCCAGACGCTTGAAACGCACATCCTTGGACAGAATCTTGTGGGTGCCGATGACAATGTCTATGGTGCCGTCATTGATGCCGCCGATGGCCGTGCTGATTTCCTTGGCTGAACGGAAGCGCGACAGTTCCACGACCTTCACCGGCCATTCGGCAAAGCGGTCAGAGAAGGTCTGGGCATGCTGTTCGGCCAGCAGTGTGGTGGGGCACAGCAGGGCGACCTGTTTACCGTTGGCCACGGCGATGAAGGCTGCGCGCAGGGCGACCTCGGTTTTGCCGAAGCCCACATCGCCGCAGACCAGGCGGTCCATGGGGCGGCCCGAGGTCATATCGTCGATGACGGCTTCGATGGCAGCCGCCTGGTCGGGCGTTTCCTCAAAGCCGAAGCCTTGCGCGAAATTGCCGTAGTCGGCTGGCGTCAATTCAAAGGCATAGCCCTGGCGCGCGGCGCGGCGGGCATACAGGTCGAGCAATTCGGCGGCGCTGTCACGCACTTGTTTGGCGGCCTTGCGCCGCGCTTTTTCCCATTGCCCCGACCCCAGTTGGTGCAAGGGGGCGGATTCAGGGTCGGCGCCGCTGTATCGGGCAATGACGTGCAACTGCGATACCGGCACATAAAGCGTGCTGCCTTGCGCGTACTCCAGATGCAGGAATTCCATTTGGCCTTCGCCCAGATCCATGCTGGCCAGGCCGCGATAACGGGCAATACCGTGCTGCAGGTGCACGACGGGGTCGCCCTCACGCAGCTCGGCCAGATCGCGCACCATGGCTTCGACATTGCTGGCCTGTTCCTGGGCGCGGCGAGGGCGGCGCTGGCCGCCGCCGCTGTCAGGGTAAAGATCGTTTTCGGTTAGGAAGACCGTGCCATCGGCGTGGCGGATGAAGCCGGCGGTCAGCGGCGCCGTAGCCAGCGTGAAGGGGCCGCTTTCCAGCCAGGCGGCCGGCAGGCTGTCGGCCTGGGCGTGCGGCGCCAGGCCGTGCTCCTGCAACATCAGCAGCAGGGTTTCGCGGCGTCCGGCGGAGTCGGCGCACAGCACGATGCGGCGCGCGCGGTCGTGGCCGCCCTGGCCCAGCGTATGCACGCATTGCCGCAGCCGCGCCAGCGGATCATCAGCGCGGCGGGCGACTGCGACGTCGGGGGGCGCGGTGAAGTCCGGGTTGGCGTTATCTGTCAGGGCCAGGCGCGGCAGCGCGCGCAGATGCGCGTACAGGGCTTCCTGGTTCATGAAAAGGCGGTCTGGCGGCAACAGCGGCCGCTCACGGTCGCTTTTCAGGAACTGGTAGCGGCTCTGGGTATCGCGGGCGAAGCCCTGGATGGTGTTGTCGATGTCGCCGTGGGTAACGGCCAGCGTGCCGGCGGGCAGGTAGTCGAACAGTGTTGCCGTGTCATCGAAGAACAAGGGCAGATAGTATTCGACGCCGGCAAAGGCAATGCCGTTGCCGATATCGCGGTAGGGCAGGGCGCGGCTGGGGTCGCCTTCAAATTCTTCGCGGAAACGCGCGCGGAAACGCGTGCGGGCGTCTTCATCCAGCGGGAATTCGCGGCCAGGCAACAGCTCGATTTCACGCACCGGGTACAGGGTGCGCTGGGTATCGACGTCAAAACTGCGCAGCGATTCGATTTCGTCATCGAACAGGTCGATGCGGTACGGGACGGCAGACCCCATGGGGAAGAGGTCTATGATGCCGCCGCGCAGGCTGAATTCGCCGGGGGCGCTCACCTGGGTGACATGGCTGTAGTTGGCCAGCACCAGTTGGGCGCGCAGGGCGGCTTCATCCAGCTTGTCGCCCTTGCGGAACGAGAAGGTATAGGCCGCCAGGAATGAAGGCGGCGCCAGGCGGTAGAGCGCCGTGGTGACCGGGACGGTGAGAATATCCACCTGGCCCTGCATCAGGGCGTGCAGAGTTTTAAGTCTGGCGGAGATCAGGTCCTGGTGTGGCGAAAAACCGTCATAGGGCAGGGTTTCCCAATCGGGCAGCTGGCGTACTTGCCGTCCCGGCGAGAACAAACGGATTTCTTCGGCCAGCCGCTGGGCCTGCAGCGGATCCGCGCAGAGGATCAGCATGGGGCTGCCGGCGCGCTCCGAAAGTTCGGCCAGCCAGCAGGCATCGCCGGACCCGTGCGGGCGAGGCTGGGCGTGGCGCTGGCCTGGTTTCAGGGCGGCAAGAACGGCGGCGGTGGCAGGCGATTCTGGCAGTTGCGAGACGCCGGCAGAGGTGATGGATTCAGGCATGAGGACTCTGATTATAAAATCCCTGCCATGACAGAGAAACTGATTGCGATTGTGCCGGCCGCCGGGATAGGAAAACGCGCCAGCCGCCACGACGGCGATGTGCCCAAACAGTACCGCCAGTTGCGTGGTGTGCCGGTGCTGCGTTTGGCGGTGCAGGCCTTATTGGCCGACCCCAGGGTGACGCAGGTGCGGGTTGCCGTGGCGGCGGGTGACGTTTGGGCTGCCGAGGCTCTGGCCGGGCTGCCGCGTGTGGCATGCCGCGCCTGCGGCGGCGCGGAGCGTGCCGATACCGTTGCCAACGCTTTGGCGGATGCGGCAGCGCACGCCGGGCTGGGCGAACGTGACTGGGTGCTGGTGCATGACGCTGCCAGGCCGGGCTTGCCGGCGCCGGTGCTGGCAGGGCTGATAGATGCCTGCCTGGCCGATGAGGTGGGCGGCTTGCTGGCCTTGCCGGCCGCTGATACGGTCAAGCAGGGGCGCGAGCGCGTGGCCCGCACGTTGCCGCGTGAGGAAATCTGGCTGGCGCAGACGCCGCAGATGTTCCGCGCCGGTTTGCTGGGCCAGGCTTTGGCGCAGGCCCGGGCGCAGGGCAGGCTGGTGACGGATGAGGCCAGCGCGATGGAAATGATGGGCCATGCCCCCTTGCTGGTGCGCGGGTCGCCGCGCAATGCCAAGCTGACCTGGCGTGAAGATTTTGAATGGATGGAGAATTGGGGATGAGTATTCCGTTTCGTGTCGGACAAGGCTTTGATGTGCACGCGCTGGTTGAAGGGCGCCCGCTGATTATCGGTGGCGTAACGATTCCGCATACCCATGGGCTGGCCGGGCATTCGGATGCGGACGTATTGCTGCATGCCGTGACCGATGCCGTGCTGGGGGGCGCGGGTCTGGGGGATATCGGCCGTCATTTCCCGGATACCGATCCGGCTTTCCAGGGCGCCGATAGCCGTGTGCTGCTGCGCGAAGCGTATCAGCGCGTGCGCGCGGCGGGCTGGGAAGTGGTCAATGTGGATGCGACCGTGCATGCCCAGGCGCCGAAGATAGGGCCGCATGCGGCGGCTATGGTGGCAAATATCGCGGCGGATCTGGGGCTGGAACCCGGGGCGGTCAATGTGAAGGCCAAGACCAACGAGCATTTGGGCTATCTGGGCCGCAAAGAGGGGATTGCGGCCACGACGGTTGCCTTGCTGGCGCGCAGGCAGGCCTGAAGGCGCCAGAGCTGAACCCTGCCAGTACAGAGGGCGGGTTCAGCCGCCGATGGGGCGGTTGCAGACCGCCGGTTCGTCGGTCAGCAGCGCATCAAGCACCCGCAGCACTTCATCGGGATTGCGGCCGACTTTCAGGCCGTTGACCGAAATATGCTGGATGATATTGTCGGGGTCCACGATCAGCGTGGCGCGCAGGGCCACGCCCTGGGTGCGTTCGCGTATGCCCAGCTGGTCGATCAGCGAGCCGGAGGTGTCGGCGAACTGGTGGTGCTGAACGCGGGCCAGTTCGTTTTGCTCGCGGCGCCAGGCCAGTTTGACGTGCTCATTGTCGCTGGAGCCGCCCAGCAACACGGCATCGCGTTCTTCGAAGGCTTCGGTCAGCGCGTCAAAACCGATGATTTCGGTGGGGCAGACTGAGGAGAAGTCCTTGGGATAAAAGTAGATGACTTTCCATTTGCCGGGGAAGGTGCTTTCGGTGATGTCTTCGAAAGCGGAAACGCCATTTTCTTCTGCCAGAGTAAAGCCAGGCTTGACGCCGGTAATGCGGAACGAGTCGAGTTTATCGCCGATGGTTTTCATCAAAATCTCCCAGGAGTCCCTGAGCGCCACAATGACGCTCTCTGGAAGCATTCTACGCGAAGCCGGGCGCGTCTCAGCCGAGTTGCGGGCGGGGCAGTTCGATGCGGACCAGCAGGCCTGATGGCTCGTTTTGCAGCAGGTTCAGGCGGCCGCCGATCTGGCTCAGCAGGCGTTCGACGATGGACAGCCCGAGCCCCGCGCCGCTGACGCCGGTGCGCGCGCTTTCTCCGCGGGAAAAGGGGCGCAGCATTTTGGCGCTGTCAGACAGCGGGATGCCCGGGCCTTGGTCGGAAACGTCGATACGCATCCATTTTCCCTGGCTGCTGGCGGTCAGATGGATATGCGCCCGTCCGTCTTCGGACAGGCCGTAGCGCCTGGCATTTTCGATAAGATTGGTGATGATGCGTTTCAGATCGAAGTCCGAGATGCGCGCATACAGATCTGCTGCGATCTCGGCTTGCAATGTGCCGCCCAGGGCTTCGGTATGGCTGCGCTCGCGCTGATAGATTTCCTGCAGGACATCGGAGACCGAAGTCACTTCCTGGCCGGAGGTGCCGGCGGGACGGGCATAATCCATCAGCTGGCCGATGCAGCGTTCAATCTGGCCCAGGTCCTGGTCGATGTTTTGCAGCGTATCTTCGGAGACGCCGCTCATTTCAATTTCCAGCCGCAGCCGGGCCAGCGGCGTGCGCAGGTCATGCGATAGGCCCGCCAGCATCAGCTCCCGGTCCTCTTCGCTTTGGCGTAATTCGTGGGCCATGCGGTTGAAACTGGCATTAATGCGGCGCAATTCTTCCGGGCCGCCTTCGGGCAGCGGCAGAGGCGTTGAGCCCCGGGTCAGTTCCTGCACGGCCTTGGCGAGCCGGGAGAGCGGGCGGTTGACGAAGCCGACGCTGATGGCCGCGCCGATCAGCGACAGGATCAGCGCGGTGACGCCCCAGCCTATCCATTCCATGCCGCCTGTCAGGCCGAACTGATCGCGCTCGAAAACCAGCCAGTAGTCCTCGCCGTCGATGCGGAAGCTGACCCAGATACCGGGAATATTATTCACAGAGCTGGCCAGGCGGATGTCTTCGCCCTGGCGGTTGCGGATCAGGGTGGCGACACGGGTCCAGTAGTCATCGTGGGGCAGCGCCTTGATATCGTCTTGCTCGGTGCGCGGATAGACCTGCAGGCCTTCATTGGTGGCCAGATCGAGCAAGAGGCGGCTGCGCGAGTCCGGCGCTGAATAAATCAGCGCGGCGCGGGTGATGTTGACAGAAGTCACGACCCGCTGCGCCATTTGGTAGGCGCGCGGGCCGATTTCCATACTGAAGAAAACTTGCAGCCAGGCCAGCAGGCTGGCGATCATCAGCGTGCTGAGCAGCAGAAACGTGCGGCCAAACAGCCCGAGCCGGAACAGCCGCGTCCAGCGCGACTGTTCGGGGTGGCGGGTGTTTTGTCGGTGTGTATGGCTGGGGTCAGTTGCCGCCATCGGGGACGAAGACGTAGCCCAGGCCCCAGACCGTCTGAATGAAGACGGGCTTGGAAGGATTCGGTTCGATCAGCTTGCGCAGACGGGAAATCTGCACATCCAGACTGCGGTCGAACGCTTCATATTCACGGCCGCGCGCCAGTTCCATCAGCTTGTCACGCGACAGCGGCACCTTGGGATGGCGGGCGAACACCTTCAGCACAGAGAACTCACCTGTCGTGATGGGCACGGTTTCGCCGTTGCGCATCAGCGTGCGGGTGGAAAGATTCAGGGTGTAGGGGCCGAAAGCGACGGATTCATTTTCCTGGCTGGGCGCGCCGGGATGTTCTTCCGCGCCTCGGCGCCGCAGGATGGCATTGATGCGGGCCAGCAGTTCGCGCGGATTGAACGGTTTGGACAGATAGTCATCAGCCCCCATTTCCAGGCCCAGGATGCGGTCGATCTCTTCCGCCTTGGCCGTCAGGATAATGATAGGGGTGTTGTCATGTGCACCACGCAGCCGGCGGCAGATCGACAAGCCGTCTTCGCCAGGCAGCATCAGATCGAGTACCAGCAGGTCGAAGTGTTCGCGTTGCCACAGACGCGCCATTTCCTTGGAATCTTCAGCCACGAAAACATTGAAGCCTTGTTCCGATAGGTAACGGCGCAACAGATCACGCAGGCGGGGGTCATCATCGACAACCAGCAATTTGCGAGGAGTAGGAGGCGTTTGTGGTGTAGGCATGTCGTAAATGTAACAGCGGGCTAAAGGGGGGCCAAAGGGGCTTACTTCACGTTACACAAGTGTAAATTTCGCCACAAATGGCAGCTGAGCATATCCGTATAGAGAACGGTCGGCACACCAGCGGTTCCTTGCCTGCGCTTGTGTCTGGATAGACAACAGGCGCAGCGGCCCGCCCGGCGGGGCGATTCCATCCGCCCGTTTCCGGGCTGCATTCCTTACAATCCTGGCATGGACATCAATTTGATCAGTTTCGAAACCTCCGGGCCGCGTTGCAGCGTGGCATTGCTGCGTGCTTCTGCGGGAGCTATCCGTAGTATAGCGACGCGCAGCCATGATGGGGGCCGGGATCACGGCCAGCAGATTCTGCCGCTGGCCAGCAGCCTGTTGCGCGAAGAAGGGCTGACGGCAGCCAATCTGCACGGCGTGGCCTTTGGCCAGGGGCCTGGCGGGTTTACCGGCCTGCGGGTGGCGTGCGGCGTGGCGCAGGGGGTTGCATACACCTTGAATGTGCCTGTGTTACCGGTGGTGTCCAATCTGGCTGTGGCGGCTGCGAGCGGCGCGGCGCCAGGGCAACTGGTCATAACGGCGCTGGATGCGCGCATGGAAGAAGTCTATCTGGCGGTTTACCGGGCGCCGGGGCAGGCGGGCGCCGCCTGGCAGGAACTGCTGGCGCCCCAACTGGTGGCGGGCCGGGATGCCTTGCCCTGGGTGGAAAGCCTGTTGCCGGGTTGGCAACTGGATGACGCTGACCCGGTACCGCCGCTCTGGGCCGGTGACGGCTGGTTGCTGGCCGGGGAAGATGCGCGCTTTCAGCCGACATTGCTGGCCTTGCGTCCAGATGCCGATGTCGTGGCGCGCCTGGGCCTGGAAGCCCTCTGGCGCGGCGAAGGCAAGCCCGCGCAGGAAGCGATGCCGCTCTATGTACGTGACAAGGTGGCGTTCACGACCGCTGAGCGCGCCAAGGGCGATGGCGGCAATCCCAGGGCGACTGTGCCGATTTATGCGCAGGCTATGACAGCCGGGCACCTGGAAAGTGTGGTGGATCTTGAGGCGCAGGTGCAGAAGCATCCCTGGACACGCCGTAATTTCGAGGATGCGCTGGCTGCTGGTTATGACGCCTGGGTGCTCTGCGAAGGCGAAGCGGTGGTGGGCTTTTATATCGCCATGCTGGCGCCGGATGTGTCGCATTTGCTGGCGGTTGCTGTGGCGCCGGAACGTCAGCGGCAGGGCTGGGGCTGGCGGTTGCTGGAGCATTTCGCGCAGCGCGCCGCCGAGGCCGGGCTGGAAGGGCTGTTGCTGGAAGTCCGGCCCTCCAATGCGGGCGCGCTAGCGCTGTACCGCCGTTTTGGTTTTGAACAGATTGGCGTGCGCAAGGAGTATTACGAAGCTGGCGCGCAGCGGGAAGATGCGTGGGTGTTTCAGAAACGCCTGCCTGCCGCTGCGCCAGGGAGTGTGGCGTGATGGCGGAACGGACAGCGCCGGTATCGGCCATGCAGCGGCTCTGGCTCAAGGAAATGGGCGTGGGCCGCGCGCTGTTGCCGGAACCGCCGCGGCCTTTGGCACGGGCGGTAGCCGCGGATGATCAGGCCGCGCCTGCGGCGGATTTGCCCAAGCGGGCAGCTGGCGCGGAGGATGTCTCGCCGCGCAGCGCAGTTAGCGATGCGCTCGCGGCATTGGCGGCAGGGCGGCCCGGGCAGGCCTCGGCAGGCCGGCGCCCGTCAGCCGGGGCTCAGCCCGCAGTGCGGCCCGTGCCTGGCGCTGCCGCCTTGCCGCCGGCGCAGACTGGGGGCGCCGCTGCCCAGATAGCGGCGCCGCCTGAAGCGGCGGCGCCAGTTGCGGTGGCCGTGCGCGGGCCATTGGCCCAGGATATGGCGGGCTTGCGCGAGCAGGTGCTGGCCTGTACGGCATGTGATCTGTGCCAGACGCGCCGGCAAGCGGTCTTCGGCGATGGCGCTTTCCCGGCACGCTGGATGGTGATAGGCGAAGCGCCGGGTGAGCAGGAAGACCGCCAGGGCTCGCCTTTTGTCGGCCGTGCCGGGCAATTGCTGGATGCCATGCTGGCTGCGGTCAATCTGCAACGCGGCCGGGAAGTGTTTATCGCCAATGTAATCAAGTGCAGGCCGCCGGCCAACCGGAATCCCCGGCCGGAAGAATTGGCTGCCTGCAGCCCATATCTGATGAAGCAGATCGAACTGATCCAGCCCGAGGGCATTCTGGTACTGGGCCGTTTTGCGGCGCATACCTTGCTGCAGACAGAGGCTTCGATTGGCAATTTGCGCGGCCGCATCCACAGCTGGCGCGATGGCCAGGGCAGGGAAATTCCGCTGGTGGTCAGCTATCACCCGGCCTATTTGCTGCGCAGCCCGCATGCCAAGGCAGCGGCTTGGCAGGATCTGCGTTTGGCCGCTGCCCAGACGCAAGCGGTTTAAACAGGGCAGTTGAAACACTAGGCTGGGCGTATGCCCGCCTGAACGCGGGGCCGCTGCTGACGCCGCTCAGGCTGGCAGGGCATGCTGATGCCCTTGCGGCTCTGGGGGCCCCAGGGCCCGGTTAGGGCGGCGGCAGCGGGCGCGTTGGCGGCCTTATCGTTGGCAGCCGTATCGTTGGTGGCCTTATTTCAGGGCCTGGCCGTGGCCGGTCTGGCCGATCTGGGCTTCCAGCGTCGGGTCGCGGCGCAGCATCAGCTTGCAAGTCACGATAATCAGCGTCATCAGGCCGAAGACGGCCAGGCCGAAGATGGTGATGATGGTGTTGATGTGCAGCTGCAGTTTCAGCAGCAGGGTATAGAGCGCCACCATGCAGAGAATATTGATCTGCTCGTTGAAGTTCTGGACGGCGATGGAATGCCCGGCAGACAGCAGCACATGGCCGCGGTGTTGCAGCAGGGCATTCATGGGCACTACGAAATAGCCGGCAGCCGCGCCGATCAGGAACAGCAAGGTATAGACGGTGTAGGGGGCGCTGACCATGGGCATGCACAGCACCAGCAGTCCCATGATGGCGCCCAGCGGCAGCACGACCAGCGATTTCTGCAGCGGCAGGCGGCCCGCCAGAATGGCGCCCACTACGGTGCCAAAGGCGGAAACCCCCATCAGAATGGATGCCTGATCCAGGCGCATGCCCAGGTGGGCCGCGCCCCATTCGATCACGATCAGTTGCAGGGTGGCGCCGGCGCCCCAGAATAAGGTGGTGATGGCCAGCGAAATCCGCCCCAGTTTGTCACGCCAGAGAATGCCCACATAACCGAAAAAGGTGCGCAACAGCACGGAAACCTGGCGCGGCTGCTTGGGGTAGTAATAGCCGGTGTGCGGGATCATCATGTTGCAGCAGGCGGCGCCGATATAGATGAAGACGATACAGAAAATGGCCGCTTCGGCAGGCGTGGAAAGAAAGCTGCCCAGCGGCGTCTGTGCCAGCAGCAGGCTGGAAACATGAGGGGAAATCAGGGCGCCGCCGAGAACCGTGCCAATGATGATGGACGTGACGGTCAGGCCTTCGATCCAGCTATTGCCTTTGACCAGCAGCGAAGGGGGCAGCATTTCGGTGACGATGCCGTATTTGGCCGGCGAATAGGCGGCAGCGCCTATGCCTACCAGCGCATACGCGCCGCAGATCAGCCAGGTTTGCTGCACCGAGGACAGGCCGAAACAGGTATAGGCCAGCATGATGATGCAGCCGACTGTTTTGAGCGCATTGGTCAACAGCATGACCCGGCCCTTGGGAATGGAGTCGGCGAAAGCGCCGACGAAAGCGGCCAGCAGAACGTAAGCCAGGGCGAACCACCATTTCAGCATGGGGGCCATCCAGTCTGGGCCGGACAGTTCCTGAATCAGGGCAAGGGCGGCAATGAAAAGCGCGTTGTCGGCCAGCGATGACAAAGCCTGTGCGGCCATGACCAGATAAAAGCCTCTTTTCAAGCAACTGCTCCCAGATGTGTAAAGTAGTGGTGCCAACGAACGTCAAAGTGTAAACAAATGCTGGTTTGCCCGTCGCTGGTTTTTACGGTAGCGGGACATTTTCGCTGGCTTGCCTCGGGAAGAAAATGCGTCCGGGCGGGCAGGCCGCCGCGCTGGCATCAGGAATTTTTCTGTTCTTTCGGTGAGGGAGTATAGCCCCCATAAAGCGTACGGGTTTTGTCCTTAGGGTCATCCGCAGGCAGGGGCGGCAGACAGGCGGGGCAGCCGTTTTTCAGCCGTCTGGGGCTGGCGGGCTGGGGAGCAGAACGCGCCTGTGTTTCCGGTGGCGTAATAATCCGGTAAAAGAGCGTAAATGTAAGGGGGCGTGTGAGATTTGACGCGGGGGCATGAGGGGCTGCGTTATCATTGCAGATTGGTTCCAATCCCCCTGTGCCACTGCGTGGCGCCGGGCGCTGGAGAACACTATGACCTGCTCCTGGCTTTCATAACGTGCGTCTTACGCAGATCAAGCTCGCCGGCTTCAAATCCTTCGTTGATCCGACGGTGATTCCGGTGCCCAGCCAACTGGTGGGCGTCGTCGGGCCGAATGGCTGTGGCAAATCCAATATCATCGACGCCGTGCGTTGGGTGTTGGGCGAGACTCGCGCCTCTGAATTGCGCGGTGAGTCCATGCAGGACGTCATCTTCAATGGTTCGGGGCAACGCCGCCCGGCCGGCCGCGCCTCGGTTGAACTGGTTTTCAGCAACGATGCGGGCCGAGCGGCCGGGCAATGGAGCACCTACGCCGAGATTGCCGTGCGCCGTGTGCTGACACGCGACGGGGCCAGCAGCTATTTCATCAATAACCAGCAGGTGCGGCGGCGCGACATTCATGATCTGTTCCTCGGGACAGGCCTGGGCGCGCGGGGTTACGCCATCATCGGCCAGGGCATGATTAACCGGCTGATTGAAGCCAAGCCCGAAGAGCTGCGGGTGTATCTGGAAGAGGCCGCCGGGGTGTCGCGCTATAAAGAGCGCCGCCGGGAAACGGAAAACCGTTTGTCCGATACCCGCGAGAATCTGACGCGGGTGGAGGATATCCGCCGCGAACTGGATACCCAGCTGGAAAAGCTGGAGGCGCAGGCCGAGGTGGCGCGCCATTACCGCGCTTTGCAGGAAGAAGGGGAGCGCAAGCAGACCTTTCTTTGGTATGTGCGCGAACAGGCGGCGCGGGAAGAGCAGCGCGGCAGGGCCCGTGAGACCGAGCAGGCCCAGAATGAGCTGGAAGCCGCCATCGCGGCATTGCGCGCGGGTGAAACCGACCTGGAAAGCCGGCGTCAGGCGCATTATGCCGCCAGTGATGCCGTGCATACGGCGCAGGGCAAAATGTATGAAGCCAATGCGCAGGTCAGCACCTTGGAGGCGGAAATCCGCCATGTTGTCGATTCCCGCAATCGTTTGCAGGCCCGTCAGGCGCAATTGCAGGCCCAGATGGGGGAATGGCAAGCGCAGCACGAACATTGCCAAAGCCAGATAGCGGCCACGGAAGACGAGCTGGAAACCGGGGCTGCGCTGGCGGAAGAGGCGCAGATCGCTGCGGTGCAGGCGCAGGATGAATTGCCCGATATCGAGCGCCAGGTGCGTGAAGCGGCTGTCCGCCGTGACGGGCTGCGCGTTGAATTGTCCAAGCTGGAGCAGCAACTGGCCTTGTCGGCGCAGGCGCAGCGCGACGCTGACCGCCAATTGCAGGATCTTGCGGTCCGCCGTGAGCGGCTGGAGCAGGAGTCACGCGGCCTGGAACGGCCTGACCCGCAGCGGCTGGAACAGTTGCGCGGCGAGTGCGAGGTGCTGGAGGCTAGCCTAGAAGAAGCCCAGGCGGTGCTGGCTGAGCTGGAAGTGCGCTTGCCCGAAGCGGATGGGGCGCGTATTCAGGCGCAGGCGGGGGCGCAGCATGAAGCCCAGGCGCTGGCGCGTCTGGAGGCGCGTCATGCCGCCCTGGGCAAACTGCAGGAAGATGTCGAAAAGCAGGGGGCGCTGGCGCCCTGGCTGGCCAAACACGAACTCGATAGCCTGCCGCGCCTGTGGCGCGACCTGAAGGTGGCGCCAGGGTGGGAAACCGCGCTGGAGGCCAGTTTGCGCGAACGCATGGCAGCCTTGCCTGTCAGCCGTCTGGATTGGGTGCGGGCATTTGTGAACGACCCGCCGCCTGCCCGGCTGGCTTTCTATCAGTTGCCAGCCTCGCCGTCGGTCCCGGCCGCCGCAGCAGGGCTGACGCCTTTGGCTTCTTTGTTGCAACTGTCAGACCCGCTGCTGCGGGCCTTGCTGCAGGACTGGCTGCAAGGGGTATTTACGGCAGAGGATATGGAGCAGGCGCTGGCCCGGCGTGGCTCTTTGCCGCCGGGCAGCGTGCTGGTGCTGCGTAGCGGCCATATCGTCGATGCCCATGGTGTGCGTTTCTACGCGGCCGATTCCGAGCAGGCCGGCATGCTGGCGCGGCGCCAGGAATTGGAAAACCTGCAGAAGGAAGCGCGGGCGCAGCGTTTGCTGGCCGATGCCGCTAAAGATCGTGTGGCGCAGGCAGAAGCGGTCTGGCGTCAGGTGGGCGAATCCATGGGGCCGGCGCGGCAGCGCGCCGCGGAAGTGACGCGCCGTCTGCATGACGTGCAGCTCGAATACACGCGCATGCAGCAACTGGCAGCCCAATCGGGCGAGCGGGCCGCGCGTTTGCAGGAAGATTTGGAAGAATTGGCTGCGCTGCAGGAAGAATGGCGCGGCGCGCGGGCGCAAGCCGAAGAGCGTTTCGAGAGTCTGGACGAGGCGCTTGGAGAGCAGCAGTCGCGTTATGCCGACCTGGAAATTGCGGATGAGGGCTTGGCCGCGCGGGCTGACGCGGCGCGCGCGCGGCTGCGCGAGCTCGATAGGCGGGCCCAGGAAGCCCAGTTTGCCGAGAAGGGCCTGAAGGCCCGTCTGGACGAATTGCGCCGCAATTTGCAACTGGCGGTCGAGCAGGTGCGGCGGGCAGGGATAGAACAGGAACAATTGCAACAGGATCTGGCCGTGCTGGATGCGTCCGCGGCCCAGGCCGGTCTGCAGGATGCGCTGGAAGCGCGCGCCGCTGCCGAGGAGGAACTCACCCGGGCGCGGATTGAACTGGACAACCTGGCGGGCATGCTGCGCTCTGCCGATGAACAGCGCATGGTGCGCGAGCGGGCGCTGGACCCTTTGCGCGAAAAAATCACGGCCTTGCAGTTGCAGGAGCAGGCGGCGCGGCTGGCGGTCGAACAATTTGCCGAACAGCTGGATGCGCGCCAACTGGTGCGTGAAGCGCTGGCGCGAGAACTCGATGCGCTGCCGCCGGATTGGCGTAAGGGCAACTGGCTGCAAAGCGAGGTACAGCGCATTTCGCGTCAGGTCGAAAGCCTGGGGGCAGTCAATCTGGCCGCGCTGGAAGAATTGACGACGGCACGTGAGCGCAAGACCTTCCTGGATTCACAGCATGCGGATCTGCTGGAGGCCATCGACACCCTGGAAGATGCCATTCGCCGCATTGACCGCGAGACGCGGCAACTGCTGCAGGAAACTTTCAATATCGTGAATGGTCACTTTGGAGAGCTGTTCCCGCGCCTGTTCGGCGGCGGCGAAGCCAAACTGACCATGACCGGCGATGAAATCCTGGATGCCGGCATTCAGGTGATGGCGCAGCCGCCGGGTAAGCGCAACAGCACGATTCATCTGCTGTCCGGCGGGGAAAAGGCCTTGACGGCGACGGCGCTGGTGTTTGCGCTCTTCAAGCTGAATCCCGCGCCGTTCTGTCTGCTTGATGAAGTGGATGCGCCGCTGGATGACGCCAATACCGAGCGTTATGCCAATCTGGTCAGCAGCATGAGTGATCAAACGCAGTTTCTTTTTATTTCACACAATAAGATTGCAATGCAGATGGCAAAGCAGTTGGTCGGCGTTACCATGCAAGAACAAGGGGTATCGCGTATTGTGGCGGTAGATATCGACTTGGCGGCCAAGTGGGCCGATGGGTCGGCATAGCATACGGACGCAGCCCGGCGGTGCGGGGCGGGAATGAATCAGGTCCGGTATCGGTACCGGATGCGGGATAGACGCCGGAACAGGCGTGGAGTTTGGAATGAGTGATTTACAGATTGGTTTGATTATCCTGGGGCTGCTGTTGATCGGCGTGCTGCTGGCGTTCAACTGGTGGCAGGATCGCCGTGTGCGCCGCCGTATGCAGCAGCAGTTTCAGCCGCCTGCGCACGATCCTTTGCTGGATGCTGAGCAGGGCGCGCGGCTGTCACAGACGGCCGAGCCAGGCATGGGCCAATCTGCCGCAGCGCCAGGCGCCGAGCGGCGTGAACCGGGCATGGGCGGCGAAGCGCCTGCCGGAGAGCAGGCCGCGCCGGCAGCCCCCGCAACGGCGGCGGTGACAGAAGCCGCGGCTGCCGCAGTCATGGCGCGCGGCGCGGCCGATGTGCCGGCAGATAGCGCGACGGAAGCCTTGATTTCCATCAGCTTTGCCACGCCGGTGCCGGGCGCCGATTTGCTGGGGGCCGTGCATCCGCTGCGTCAGCAGGCGCGCAAGCCGCTGCGTTTCTTTGCTTTTTCGGCGCAAGGCACCTTGCGTCAGCATCTGACCACTCAGGATACCTATGCGTCGCTGCACATAGCCGTGCAGCTGGCCAACCGGACGGGCGCCATCAGCCCGGCGGAATGGCTGCAGATCTGGTCGCGTGCCCAGGATGTGGCCAAGCGCTGCAATGGCAAGGCGACCGGGCCTGAGCAGGTGGCGGTACTGGAGCAGGCGGCGCAATTGGACCGTGTGGCGGCCGCGCTGGATGCGGAGCTTAGCGTGACTCTGGCGCTGGCCGAACCGCGCCCGGCGGCAGAAGTGCTGGCCGTAGCGCATGAATTGGGGTTCCAGTCCGCAGGCGGCGTGCTGGCCTGGATGTCAGAGCAAGGCCTGGTGCGTTTCACACTCGCGCGCGGCGATGGCGCCATGTTTGAAATGGGGCAGGCGCCGCTGGCGCATTTGAGCCTGCTGCTGGATGTGCCGCGCAGCCCGGCGGATGAACACGCCTTTGGCCGCATGGTGAAAGTGGGCCGTGACCTGGCGGCGCGTCTGGATGCGCACCTGATCGACGATAATGGCCGGCCGCTGGCGGAAGGCGCCGAGCAGGTGATAGACCAGCAATTGGTGCGTTTGTATATGCAATTGGATAAGGCCGGCCTGACGGCAGGAAGTGCGCGGGCGCTGCGGGTGTTTTCGTGAGTCTGGGTTTGACCTTGGAAGCAGCGCGTGAGCGTGCTGCGGTATTACGCAGGGAAATCGAAGGGCACAATTACCGTTACTACGTTCTGGATGATCCCAGTGTGCCGGATGCCGTCTATGACGGCCAGATGCGTGAACTCGAAGCCCTGGAGGCCGAGTGGGAAGCGCTGCGCACCCCGGATTCTCCGACCCAGCGCGTGGGCGCCACGCCTTCGTCGGCTTTCGGCAGCGTGCGTCATGCGCTGCCTATGCTGTCGCTGGGCAATGCGTTCAATCAGGCAGAGGTCGAGGCTTTTGACCGGCGTGTCACCGATACGCTGCGCGATGCCGGGCAATTGGGCCTGGCGGAAGAACCCGAATATTTCTGTGAAATGAAGTTCGATGGCCTGGCCATCAGCCTGCGCTATGAGAAAGGCGTGCTGACGCAGGCGGCGACGCGCGGCGACGGCTATGAAGGCGAGGATGTGACGCACAATGTGCGCACCATACGCGCCATTCCCTTGCGCCTGCGCGCCAAGGATCAGCCGGTACCCGACGTGCTGGAAGTGCGTGGTGAAGTCCTGATGTTCAGAGAGGATTTCGAGCGCCTGAACCAGGCGCAGCAGGCCCGCAATGAAAAAATCTTCGTCAACCCGCGCAATGCGGCCGCAGGCAGTTTGCGCCAGCTGGATTCCAGCATTACCGCCAAACGCAATCTGCGGTTCTATGCGTACGGTTGGGGCGAGTATCGTGGCGCTGCGAGCGCGGCGGCTATGCCGCCGCAGGGGGATGGGGCGCCTGCCGGCCACAATGGGGATTTGTTTGGCGCCGTGCCGGCCGCGGTGGCCGCGCCCGGACAGGAAACCCTGCCGGCCAGCACGCATAGCGGCATGCTGACCTGGCTGGCTGAACTGGGCTTGCCGGTCAATCAGCGTTACAACCGCACGGCGCGCGGCGTGGCTGGCCTGATGGCGTTCTATGAAGAGATCGGAAACCAGCGCGCTGGGTTGAAATACGATATCGACGGCGTGGTTTACAAGGTTGACAGCCTGCGCAGCCAGCAGACTCTTGGTTTCGTCGCACGCGCCCCGCGTTTTGCGCTCGCGCACAAGTTTCCAGCGGAAGAAGCGCAGACCCGCTTGCTGGATATTGAGGTGCAGGTAGGCCGTACGGGCGCCATCACGCCGGTTGCGCGCCTGGCGCCCGTGTTTGTGGGCGGGGTGACGGTGACCAACGCCACTTTGCACAATGAAGACGAGATCCGCCGCAAAGACGTCATGATCGGCGATACCGTGATCGTGCGCCGCGCGGGCGATGTGATTCCCGAGGTAGTACGGGCTTTGCTGGAATTGCGTCCGGCCGAGGCGCGCGCCTTTGTCATGCCCACGCATTGCCCGATCTGCGGTTCGGCCATAGAACGGCCGGAAGATGAAACCATTGCCCGCTGCTCTGGCGGCCTGTTCTGCGCTGCCCAGCGCAAGCAATCCCTCTGGCATGCCGCCAGCCGCAAGGCGCTGGATATCGGCGGCCTGGGGGAAAAGCTGATCGAGCAGCTGGTGGATGACGATCGCGTGCATTCGCTGGCAGATCTGTTCAGCCTGCGTGCTGAATTGCTGGCCTCTTATGATCGCATGGGCGCCAAGTCCGCCGCGAATCTTGTGGCGGCCATCGACGCCGCGCGGCGCCCCACCTTGGGGCGGTTGATCTATGCGCTGGGCATTCGCCATGTCGGCGAAACGACAGCCAGGGATCTGGCGCGTCATTTCGGCAGCATGGAAGCGCTGGCGCAAGCCGATATCGACGCCTTGCAAGGGGCGCCGGATGTCGGGCCGGTGGTGGCGGCATCCGTGCGCCGTTTCTTTGACGAGCCGCATAACCGCGAAGTGCTCGAAGCGCTCAAGCGTCATGGCGTAGAGCCTCAGCCAGAGGCAGCGCCTGCGTCAACGGGCCTGACAGGCAAGACCTTTGTCCTCACTGGCACCTTCCCGCGCTGGACGCGAGAAGAAGCATCGCAGCGCATTATTGCGGGGGGCGGCAAGGTCAGCGGTTCGGTGTCACGCAAAACGGCTTATGTCGTGGCTGGTGTGGAAGCGGGCAGCAAGCTGGTCAAAGCCAGGGAACTGGGCGTGACGGTGCTGGACGAAGACGAATTGCGTGCCATGCTGGGCGAGCCCTGAATTTTCGCTACATTTTTTTGCGGTGCTTCCGTGTCAATGGGGCGGCCTGGGCCGCCCTTGCGCGGAAATTACCGAATATGATCTTGATATGGGGCCGGTCTTCGGCGCGCAAGGAGTCAAAATGAAACGCATCGTGGCTTTGTGTTCGGTGCTGCTGAGCGCGTTGCTGCTCAGCGGTTGCGGCTATAACGCCATTCAGGCAGCGGACGAAAAGGTCAATGCGGCCTGGTCGGAAGTGCTGAACCAGTATCAGCGCCGCGCTGACCTGATTCCCAATCTGGTCAGTACCGTGCAGGGCTATGCCACGCATGAGCGCCAGGTGCTGACGGAAGTGACCCAGGCACGCTCGCGTGTCGGCTCCATGCAGATCACGCCGGAAATGCTGGAAGACCCTGAGCAAATGGCTCGTTTCCAGGCAGCGCAATCTGAATTGACGTCCTCTTTGTCACGCCTGCTGGTCGTGGCCGAGAACTACCCAGATCTGAAGGCAGACGCGGCGTTCCGTGATTTGCAGGCACAGCTCGATGGTACGGAAAACCGCATTGCCGTTGCCCGTAACCGCTATGTGCAGGCGATCCAGGATTACAACGTGCTGGTGCGCCAGTTCCCGGCGGTCATCACGGCCAAACTGTTCGGCTACAACACCAAGGCCAATTTCAGCGTGGAAAACGAAGCCGAGATTTCGCGCGCGCCTAGCGTGAACTTTGGTTCGGCCCCGGCCACGGAGCCTGCCCGCGGAGCCGCGCAGTGAGCATGCTGGCGCTTCAGGCCGCAGGCGGCGTGCTTAGGCGCTGGTGCGCCGTGTGGCTGCTGTTGTTTGGCAGTCTGCTGCCGGCGGTCGCGCCCTGGGCGGACGAGGTCGCCATCCCTGCGCTGACTGGCAGGGTGCTGGACCGCGCATCGGCCTTGAGCGCTGAACAGCAGCGCAGCCTGGCTGCCAAACTGGCGGCGCTGGAACAGGAAAGCGGCGCCCAGATTGCTGTCCTGATCGTGCCGACGACCGGTGATGACAGTATCGAGCAGTATGCCGCCAGGGCATTCGAGACCTGGAAGCTGGGGCGCAAAGAGGTGGATGACGGCATTCTGGTCGTCGTGGCCAAGGATGACCGCAATATGCGGATTGAAGTCGGCTATGGCCTGGAAGGTGTGGTGACGGACCCGCGCGCCAGCCGCATCATTCGTGAACAGATGGCACCGCGTTTTGCCCAGGGCGACTTTGCTGGCGGCCTGGATGCGGCAGCCGATCAGCTGGCTGTGCTGGTACGGACGGGTGAACTGCCTGCGCCCGCTGCAGCGGCTGAATCATCCGGCGCGGGTGCGGAAGACGGTTCATGGGGCGGTTTGGGTCTGCTGGAAGGCCTGATTCTGTTGGTGGTGCTGATTTTCAAGGCGGTGCCTGGCCCGATTGCCGGCATTGTCATTTATTTCCTGACAGGCAATCTGTGGGTGGCCTTGGGGGCGGTGGTGCTGGTCATGGCGCTCAATCAGGTGCTGCATCGTTCGCAAGGCGCGGCCGTGCGCCGGGGCGGCGCCAGCCGTGGGGGTTTTTCCTCGGGCAGCTGGGGCAGCCGTTCCTCTGGCTCAGGCCGTAGCGGCGGATTTCGGGGCGGCGGTGGCCGCAGCGGAGGTGGCGGTGCATCCGGTCGTTGGTAAATCCCTGCGTGCCCTGGGCTGGAACAATCTGCACGGCCGCTGGCTGATGTCCCGGCATTTCCCGCCGGCGGTGATTCAGCAGCTGGAAGAACGTATCACGGCCAGCGAAGCCCGCCATGGCGGGGAACTGGTGCTGGCTGTGGAACAGGCTTTACCGGATTCCCAGCCGGACGGCGCGGCGCGGGCGCTTGAGATCTTCGGCCGCTTGCGTGTCTGGGATACGCCCCGGCGCACGGGCGTGCTGCTGTATCTCTGCCTGGGTGACCGCCATATCGAGCTGCTCGCCGACCGGGGCGTGAGCGTGACCCGGGAAGACTGGGCCATGTTATGCGCCAGCCTGCGGGCCTATTTGGCGCGCGGCGACTTTGCCGCTGGCCTGGAGCGAGCAATCGCCGGTATCGAAACGCGGCTGGAATATTGCTGCCCGGTCGCGGAACGTGATGACAGCGAAGGTTTGCCTAATAAGCCTGTGATGCTGTGAGGCTGTTAGGCTGTTAACAGCAGGGCCGGGCCTGGCATGAAAAAACCCGGTTGCGGGCTAGCCGCAACCGGGTTTTCAGATCAGGACCGGATCCGGTCTTACTGAATCTTGGCCTTTTCCACCAGGTCTTGCTGGTACTTGGAGAGGGCTTGCTGACGCAGCATTTGTTCGATCTGCGGGCGCACTTGCTCCAGCGGCGGGAATGCCACCGGGCGCACGTCTTCCAGTTCGATGATGTGCCAGCCGAAGTCGCTCTTGACCGGCGCAGCGCTCATTTGGCCCTTTTGCAGGGCGGTCACGGCGTCAGCGAAGGGCTTCACGTAGTTGGTGGCGGCACCCCAGCCCAGATCACCGCCGCGCTGGGCGCTGCCCGGGTCACGCGAGTGCTTCTTGGCCAGATCGGCAAAGCTGCTTTTCTTGTCTTTCAGTTGCTTCAGGACATCCTGGGCGGTCTTTTCGTCTTCGACCAGGATGTGGCGCACCTTGTATTCCTGCTGGTTGCCCTGTTCGGCCTTGACCTTGTCGTACTCAGCCTGGATGGTGGCATCCGTGACAGGGTGCTTTTCCAGGTAATCGTCCATCAGGCCGCGCACCAGGATACCCTGGCGTGCCAGTTCGATTTCCGTCACGATTTCGGGCTTGCTGCCTACCTTGGCGTCCTCGGCAGCTTGCACCAGGACCTGGCGGTTGATCAGTTCTTGCTTGACCTGGTCACGCAGTTGCGGGGAATCCGTCGCGCCCTGGCCGACCAGCAAGGTGATGAATTGGTCGAAGTCTTTCTGGGAAATGGGTTTCCCGTTGACGGTTGCGATGTTCTGGGCATAGATCGGCGCCGAAATGGCGGCTGCTGCGAGCAGTACGGCAAAGCGTTTCATGAAGATCCTTTCAGGAGGCCTGCGTTTCCAGCGCAAGCGCGTGGATAGGGTGCGGAATCAAATCGCGTAGGCGATCATACACGAGGCGATGGCGCGCCACATGGGAAAGCCCGGCAAAAACGGAAGCTGCGATTTTGACCCGCAAATGCTTAGCGCCGCCCTGAGCGCCGGCATGGCCAGCGTGCAGATGCGACTCATCGAGTATGACCAGCTCAGAGGGGCTCAGTTCCTGCAAACGTTCCGTGAGCAGCGCCTGAAGTGTTTCAAAATCCGCCATATCAATAATTCTCGTCATTGGCCGCGCCCTTGCCGTCGCTGGCGGCGCCTTCCTGCATATGGCGGCCCAGCCAGACGGACTGGATGACGACAAAGACCAGCATCAGGATCATCAGGCCGAAGACCTTGAAGGTGACCCATTGTTCTTCGGAAAAATGGCCGGAAAACGCCACATACAAATTCAGCGCGCCTGCTGCCAGGAAGAACAGCACCCAGCTGGCGTTCATTTTGTCCCAGGCGTGATCAGGCATGGACACCTTCTCACCCAGCAGTTTTTTCAGCAGGTTTTGTCCGCGTATCAGCCTGGCGCCCAGCAATGCGGCGGCAAATAGCCAATAAAGCGCCGTCGGTTTCCATTTGATGAAAGCAGGCTCATTGAGCCAGAGCGTTGCGCCGCCGAACACGACGATGATGCCCAGCGTCAGCCATTGCATCATCTCGATAGGCTGGCGCCGCGCGCGCATCCAGAGAATCTGCAGCACCGCGGCGATGACCGCGACGGCCGTGGCAGTCTGGATATCGGCAAAGCGATAGGCGACGAAAAACAGCAGCAGCGGGAAGAGATCAAACAGGAATTTTTTCATACGGAAGCACCGTGCGTTCAGCGGGCGTCGGTTTCGGGTTCGAAGGTCAGCGCCAGAGAGTTGATGCAATAGCGCCTGCCGGTGGGCGGCGGGCCGTCAGGGAACACATGGCCGAGGTGGGCGTCGCAGATATTGCACAGCACTTCGGTGCGCACCATGCCGTGGCTGGTATCGACTTCTTCGCGCACATATTCCGGCACAATAGGGTCGAAATAACTGGGCCAGCCGCAGCCTGCATCGAACTTGGTGTCCGAGGCGAACAGCGCGGTGCCACAGCAGACGCAGCGATAGATACCCGGGGTGGCCGTATCCCAATAGCGGCCGGTAAAGGCGCGTTCAGTGGCCTTGCGGCGGGTGACGGCGAATTCCTCGGGGCTGAGCTGCTCGCGCCACGCTTCCTCGGTTTTATGGACTTTCTGCATAAACAATGAGTATCGGCCTGATAAATGAAAGCCGCCGGGACGGCTTTGGGGAAGGCTTGGTGCATAATCGCCTCCCATGTTAATCGAGTTTGAAAACGTCAGCGTCGAAACCCCCTCCGGCTGTGTGCTGGATCGTCTGGATATCGCCCTCTCCGAAGGCCGTATCGGTATTGCCGGCCCCAACGGCGCGGGCAAAAGCACTTTCGCGCGCTTGCTCAATGGCCTGCGTTTGCCGACAAGCGGCCAGGTCCGCATTGACGGGCTGGACACGCGGCGCCACACGGCTCAGGTGCGCCAACGGGTCGGGTTCATGTTCCAGAACCCGGAGAATCAGATCGTATTTCCGGTGGTCAGTGAAGACCTGGCATTCAGTCTGCGGGCATCAGGGCTGGATGCGGCGCAGCGTCAGGCGCGCATAGACAGTCAGTTGGCGGATCTTGGCATCAGCCATTTGCTGGAGCGTCCCGCGCATGCGCTGTCTGGCGGAGAGCGGCAGTTGGTGGCGCTGGCGGCGGTCTTGCTGATGCAGCCGGCGCTGCTTGTGTTTGATGAGCCGACCACGCAGCTGGATCTGCGGCACCGCAATCGTTTTTCCCGCTTGCTGGAGCGCTTGCCGCAGCAGGCGGTGGTGGTCAGCCATGACCTGGATTTGCTGGCAGGCTGCGAACGCGTGCTGGTCATTGTGTCTGGCCAGATTGCAGCGGATGACACGCCGCAGGCGGCGCTGGCCTGGTATCGCAGGCATTGCGGCTGATGCGCGGGCAGAAAACGTATGCCGGCCGGCACGGCGCCGCCCTTGGCGGCTGGCGGGGGCGGGCATGATGCTATCGCTGTATGTGCCGGGCAATAGCCTGTTGCATCGTTTGCCCGCCGGCTGGAAGCTGGGGGGGCTGTGTCTGGCCGGTTTGCTGGTGTATCTGTTGGCTCAAACGGTATGGTTGCTGGCGGCGGCGGCGCTGGCGGCGCTGCTGCTCTGGCGTTCCGGTGCCGGCTGGCGCCGGATCTGGCGCCAGGGCCGGGCATTGTTGTGCCTGATCTTGCTGTTGTGCGCTTTCATGGCAATTTTTGATAGTCCGGCGCGTGCCGGGGTGGCTGCCTTGCGGGTAGGAACCGTGTGCATGCTTGGCATGGCGGTGACATTCACCACGCGCAGCGGGGATCTCTTGCAGGTGGTGGAGCGTGTGCTGCAGCCGTTGCAGCGTCTGGGCTGGGTGGATGCGGGCCGGGTAGCGCTGGCCATCGGGCTGGTGCTGCGTTTCGTACCGGAAATCCTGCGGCAGTACGGTGAACTGCGCGAAGCCCAGCAGGCGCGCGGCCTGAAGGCCCGCGGGCTTGCGCTTTTGGTGCCTTTGATTGTGCGAACCTTGCGCCGGGCAGAAGAAATTTCGGACGCCATTGATGCCCGGGATGGCGGCGGCAGGCAGCTCTAGGCTGGCAGCTCCAGGCAGGCAGCTTTGAAGAGGGGCGGCAACTGGCTGGCAGCGGCTTCGGCGCCAGCCGCCTGCCAGCCATATGTCAGTCATATGTTAGTCACCTGCCAGCAGCATGTGCGCCGCGCGGGTTCTTCACTAAAATGCGTCAGCCGGCAGGCGCTTGCCGGGGATACGGAGAAATTGCTGTGCTGAAGACCAAAGATCTTGTGCTGGTGGCGCTCTTTGCCGCCATCATCATTGTACTGGGCGTCATGCCGCCCATTGCCTTGCCCCTGGTGCCTGTGCCGCTGACCCTGCAGACGCTGGGGGTGATGCTGGCAGGTTTGATGCTGGGGCCGTGGCGCGGCTTGCTGGCGGTGGCGCTGTATCTGCTGCTGGCCGCTGCCGGTTTGCCTGTCTTGACTGGGGGGCGCGGCGGCCTGGGTGCGTTCATGGGCCCCAGCAGCGGTTTTCTGCTGGGGATGCTGGTCGGCAGCTGGGTGGTGGGTTACCTCGCGGAGCGGGCGGCCTATCAGCAGAAAGCATTGCTGCATGCCGTGTCGGGCTATGCGCTGTCCGCATTTATTGGCGGCGTGCTGGTGGTCTATCTGTTCGGCGTGCCGGGCATGGCGCTGACACTGGGCATGAGCTTGCAGCAGGCCTTGATGGCAGCCCTCATGTTCTTGCCTGGCGACATTATCAAAGTGCTGATTGCGGCCTGGCTGACATTCCGCGTACGCCGCATCTACCCGCTGTAAACGGAAGCGGCGGCTATCCTGTCCGCTGCTGGCCGGCGCTTGGGCGTTTAGACGCCCAGGCGCTGCAGTAGTGCTGTTTCGCGCGAGCTGAGTTCTGCCGCGGTGAAATGATCGGTAATGGCGCCGTTTTCCATGACATAAAACCGGTCAGCCAGGGCGGCGGCAAAAGGAAAATTCTGTTCGATGAGCAGAATGCTGTAGCCCCGCGCTTTCAGTGCGGCAATGCTGTCCGCCATGGCTTCGATAATGACGGGTGCCAGGCCTTCGGAGACTTCATCGAGCAAGAGCAGATTGGCTTGCGTGCGCAGAATGCGCGCCAGCGCCAGCATCTGCTGTTCGCCGCCGGATAGGCGGGTACCTGGCGTCTGGCGCCGGGTTTCCAGATTGGGAAACAGTTGATAGATCTCTGCCACTGTCATGGCCTGCCCGCCGGGGACAGGCGTTGCGGGCGGCAGCATCAGGTTTTCCTCGCAGCTCAGGCTGGCGAAGATGCCGCGTTCTTCAGGGCAATAACCTGCGCCCAGGCGCGCGATACGGTGAGGGGGCAAGTGAATGGTTTCGGCGCCGTTGACCTGCACTGAACCGCTGCGCTTCACGCCCAGGCCCATGATAGCGCGCAAAGTGGTCGTGCGGCCGGCGCCATTGCGGCCCAGCAGCGCGACAGCTTCCCCTTTGGGAACAGCAAGATTCACGCCCCGCAGGACATGGACGTTGCCATACCAGGCGTGCAAATCTTGCAGAACGAGGGCGGGGTTGTCTGTCATGATCATTCCTGGGCCGGCAGCAGGCCCGGCGCGTCAGGCATCATAGACGGAAACTGGCGCAGGCCGCAGGAGAGCGGCGGGGCTGGCGTGCTGCCGGTTTGGCTGTTTGCCGTTTAAGCGGCGGTTTTTTCCTTGAAGTCACACAGATCGGAAACCCCGCATTGCGGGCATTTCGGTTTGCGCGCCACACAGACATAGCGGCCATGCAGAATCAGCCAGTGGTGCGCATCCTGCTTGTACTTGCGCGGCACGACCCGTTCCAGCCGCTGCTCGACAGCGACCACATCCTTGCCAGGCGCCAGGCCGGTGCGGTTGGAGACGCGGAAAATATGCGTGTCAACGGCGATCGTGGGCATGCCAAAGGCGGTATTGAGAACCACGTTGGCGGTTTTGCGGCCCACGCCGGGCAAGGATTCCAGCACGGCGCGGTCGGGCGGCACGTCGCCGCCGAAGCGTTCCAGCAGAATGCGGCTAGTGGCGACGGCGTTTTTCGCCTTGGTGCGGAACAGGCCGATGGTCTTAATGTATTCCGCCACGCCTTCTTCCCCCAAAGCGACCAGCCCGGCGGCGGTGCCGTGTTCCGGGAAAAAGCGCCGGGTGGCGATATTGACGGATTTATCGGTTGCCTGAGCGGACAGCAGAACGGCGATCAGCAACTGGAAGTTGCTGCCGTATTCAAGTTCGGTCGTGGGGTGAGGATTGGCTGCCTGGAAGCGGGCAAACATTTCCTCGCGCTGGGCCTGGTTCATGGCGTGTCGCTGCCTGACGCGGCATCCGCGCCACGCCGCGCCCGCGCGCGCGCCAGCACATCGGCAATGACTGCCCGCTTGCGCGTTTCCGCGCCGCCGCCTTCGGCCGCCGGGGCTGCTGCCGCTGTCTGTGCGGCAGGCGCTGGCGGCAGGGCAGGCGCCTGCAGGCTGGCTTGCCGCAAACGCTGGCGGCGTGCTTGGCTTGCCTGGTGCCGCTGGCGCGCCACATCGGCATCATTGCGTTGCCAGTCGCGCCCGGCAGGGATCATGGTGATGCAATCGACCGGACAGGCGGGCAGGCACAATTCGCAGCCGGTACACCAGTCTTCCAGTACCGTATGCATGCGCTTGTTGGCGCCGATGATGGCATCGACCGGACAGGCGGTGATGCACAGCGTACAGCCGATGCAATGCTTTTCTTCGATGACGGCGAGATGGAAACCGTTGAAGTCGCCACAGGACGGATCCAGCGGCAGGACCGGCCTGTTCAGCAGTTGCGCCAGCGCTTCCACGCCAGCGCTGCCGCCGGGCGGGCAGCGGTTGATGGCTGCTTCGCCGGCGGCAATGGCGTCGGCATAGGGGCGGCAGCCCTCATAGCCGCATTGCGTGCATTGCGTTTGCGGCAGCAGGGCGTCAATACGGGGCGCCAGCCGCGCGGCGGACAGGATATCTGACATAGTGGGGCCAAAAAACGGCCTGGCGCCTGACGGCGCCAGCAGGATTACCAGTAGTTTTCGACGGCAAGATTGCCGGCATTGCCGCGGCGCCCGGGCGCGAAGCCCCGCGCCGACAGCAGTTTTCGGGTGTCGGACACCATGTCCGGGTTGCCGCACAGCATGATGCGCGAACGGGCTGGGTCCAGGCTGATGCCGGCCAGTTGCTCCAGCCTGCCATCTTCGAATAGCTGGGTCAGGCGCGCTTGCGGGTGATCGGCATAGGCTTCGCGTGTGGGCAGCGGCAGATAGCGCAGGCGGCCCTCATACTGGCGGGCCAGCGCTTCAATTTCTTCGCGGTACGCCAGTTCGGCGGTTTCACGCACGCCATGGGCCAGGACAACCCGCGGAAAGCGTTGCCAGAGCACTGGGTCGCGCAGCATGGACAAATAGGCGGACAGGCCGGTGCCCGAGGCCACCAGCCAGATATCTTCGCCATCGACAAAACGGTCCAGGGTCAGGAAACCGAAGACGGTGCGGTCGATGTAGAGCCTGGCGCCAGGGGCTAGCCCGGCCAGCCGTGTGCTGAAATCGCCCTCGGGCACAACGACGGAATAGAACTCCAGTTCATTTTCGTCGGGCGCCGACACCATGGAATAGGCGCGCCAGATGGTAGGCGCGGCATCGCTGGTGTCATCGGCGGGCAAACCCAGGCGGGCAAACTGGCCCGGCAGGAACTGAAAACCTTCCGGACGGCTGACCCGCACGGAAAACAATTTGCCCGGCATCCATTCGGTGCGGGACAGCAAGGTTTGCCGGGTGTATTTGTCAGCGTCGGTGGTCATGGCTTTCCTGGTTGGACAACGCCTGGAATACGCCAGGTTCAGCGTTCCAGGTATTGAAGTTTATCGGGCTTGCCGTTCCATTCTTCGGCGTCCGGCAAGGGTTCCTTGGCCCGGCTGATACTGGTAAAGACCGGGGTCAGCTCGGCATTCAGTTCAATGAACGCCTGTTGATCCTCGGGCACGTCTTCCTCGGCGAAGATGGCATTGGCTGGGCACTCTGGAATACAGACGGCACAGTCGATACACTCGTCCGGGTCGATGACCAGGAAATTGGGCCCTTCACGGAAGCAGTCGACAGGACATACGTCAACGCAATCGGTGAATTTGCATTTGATGCAGTTTTCGGTAACGACGTGAGTCATGCTGGCAGATGCGCTCTAGGCGCGTAAAGTATCGGCAAATAGGGCACAATTTTAGCGAATTGTGGCCGTAACCGCCGTAATTACCCCTACCTGCACATGGTACTTGTGCTAATGTTGAGAAAAATTCTCATGCAGCCATGATTATTAAATCTTTACTCGATACCGACTTATACAAATTTACTATGATGCAGGTCGTCCTGCACCATTTCCCCGCCGCTCAGGTCGAGTATCGCTACAAGTGCCGCACCCAGGGTGTGGACCTTGTGCCATATCTGGATGAAATTCGGGAAGAAGTACACGCCTTATGCGCGCTACGCTTCACTGAGAACGAACTGGCCTATCTCAGCGGCCTGCGTTTCATCAAGAGCGATTTCGTCGATTTTCTCGGTTTATTCCATTTGCCGGAACGCTGCATTCATATCGAAAAAGGCGAGCAGCCGGGCGAAATCGCCATTACGGTGCGGGGGCCGTGGCTGCATACCATCCTGTTTGAAATTCCGGTGCTGGCGATTGTCAATGAGGTGTATTTTCGCAACACTCGCCAGCAGCCGGATTGGGAAGAAGGGCGCCAGCGCCTGAAAGACAAGATCAAACTGGTGAATGAAGCGAAGGATTTGCCGCATTTCCGCGTGGCGGATTACGGGACGCGGCGCCGCTTTTCACGCGTATGGCACGAAGAAGTGCTGCAAACCCTGCAGGCCGGTCTCGGGCGCCATCTGGTGGGCACCAGCAACGTTGATCTGGCCATGCGCAACGGCATGACGCCGCTGGGCACCATGGCGCATGAGTATCTGCAGGCTTGCCAGGCCTTGGGCCCGCGTCTGCGCGATTCTCAGGTGTTTGCGCTGGAGACCTGGGCGCGCGAGTATCGTGGCGATCTGGGCATCGCGCTGTCTGATGTCTATGGCCTGGAAGCATTCCTGCGTGACTTCGACATGTATTTCTGCAAGCTCTTCGATGGCGCCCGCCATGATTCGGGGGATCCATTTGAATGGGGCGAACGCCTGCTGGCGCATTACCAGGCCAACCGTGTCGATCCGCGTGACAAAACCCTGGTGTTTTCCGATTCACTCGATTTTCCCAAGGCCATTGAGCTGGCCCGGCGTTTCGAGGGGCGCTGCAAGGTGTCCTTCGGCATCGGTACCAATCTGACCAATGACCTGGGTTACGCGCCTTTGCAGATCGTCATGAAAATGGTGCGCTGCAATGGCCAACCGGTTGCCAAGGTCTCTGATGCGCCGGAAAAAACCATGTGCGATGATCCTGCCTATCTGGCGTACCTGCGCCAGGTATTCAATTTGCCGCCGGTCTGATCTTGCGCGGCCGGTTTTTCTCTAGGAAATAAAAAATGTCGGATATCAAGCGATTCAACGTGGGCAAGCGCCTGTCGGATATGGCGGTTTACAACGGCGTGGCCTACCTGGCCGGCCAGGTGCCGGATGATACGACGCAGGACATCGTGGGCCAGACCCACCAGGTGCTGGCGACCATCGACAGCCTGCTCAAGGAAGCGGGCACCGACAAGTCGCGCATTCTGTACGCTCAGGTATTCGTGGCCCACATGAAGGAATTCGAAGGCATGAATCAGGCGTGGGAAGCCTGGGTCAGCGGCATTGAAGCGCCCCCCCGGGCGACGATCGAGGCGCGTCTGGCCAATCCCGATATCAAGGTTGAAATCGTTGTGACGGCAGCGGTGAAGTAAAACGGTGGCGCGGGTCCTGCCGGTAGTAGCGGCTGAGCTGCTCATACCAGGCCGGCATGGCCTGCGCCAGACGCCAGGGATCCACGAAGAACACTTCGGAACTGACGGCGAAGAATTCCGCTTCGTCCGTCGCGGCGTAAGGGTCCAGCGGCAGGGCGGCATACCAGGGGTCGGCGTCCGGGCTTTCCGGGTCCAGGCCTGGCGGCAACGCGGCTTCGATCTCATCGAGCTGGCACCTTAGCGCTTCCAGCGCTTCTGCCAGAATCTGGCGCCACCTGCGCGGCGCCAGTCCTGCGTGCCCTTCCAGCCAGGGGGTGCCATCGGCATCGCCCGCGTACAGATCGAGTTTGTGCGCGAATTCATGAATGACCACATTGAAGCCTGGGCTGTCAGGCGCGACCGTATCGTCCCACGACAGCAAAACCGGGCCGCCATCCCAGGCCTGGCCTGCGGCTTCTTCCATATATTCATGCACGACGCCAATGGCATCGGCGTCCTGGCGCGGGATCAGAAAACCGCTGGGGTAAACGATGATTTCGTCCCAGCCGGCATAGAGCTCCACCGGCAGATGCAGAATCGGCAGGCAAGCCTGGGCGGCAAGCGTCAGGCGGATCTGATTGTCTATTGCCAGGCCCTGGGCGCCATTGATGGTTTTGCTGGCCAGCAGCCAGGCGGCGCGCTGCAGCAGCTGAGCGCGCTCCTGTTCGTCCAGCGCGGCGAGGTAGGGGGCGGCATGCAAGGTGGCTTCCCACAGCTCGGCGGGTATTTTGGCCTGCATGCGTGCGGTGGCGCTGCGTGACGCGCCGGAGCCGGTGAGCCAGCGGAACATGGGCAATAGGTCCTGATTGAATGTCAACAGAGCCGGGTCATGCGCCCGGGCAGCCGCCGGGCGTCCGGGAACAGCGATAGCGTGGGCATGACGATGGCCGCAAGCCGAATTGTGGCATGCTTGGCCGCCATGGCGCGCTAAGCGCATCATGATGGTGCATATACCGTTTTCCCGTTTGAATGTCGATTCCGGCTGGTGTAGAGTGTCTGCTCCGATAATGGCCCGCGAGCTTCGCGGGCTTTTCGTGTTCCTTGCCGCGATGGCGCCCTATGAAGTTATCTGACGATCCGCCCGCCGATTCTCTCTCTGATGCCGCCTGGCAGGAACGCGTGTGTGCCGGTCTGGACGAGGCCGGGCGCGAGCTGGTGTTGCGCGCGCGGGATTGGGCCTTGCCGCATCTGCAGGGCGAGATCGCAGTTTCTGGCGAACCGGTGGAGCATCATGCCGCAGGAGCGGCGCGTATTCTGGCCGATCTGCAGACGGATGCCGAAGTGCGTGCTGCAGCCATGCTGGGGGCGCTGCCGGATACCAGCGCGACGCGTGATGAAATGGTCGTCAAGGCATTTGGCCCGGCCATCGGCCGCCTGGTGCAGGGCAGCCGCGCATTGCTGCGGCTGACGGCCGCCACACGCGAATCCAGCGACAGCGCGGCCGATAGCGGCGTGCAGAAAGAAATGCTGCGCAAAATGCTGCTGGCCATGGCCGCGGATTTGCGTATCGTGCTGATGCGGCTGGCATCGCGTTATCAGACCCTGCGCTGGCATGCGGCGGCCAAGCAGCCCTGCACGCGGGACTTCGCTCGGGAAACGCTGGATATCTATACGCCGCTGGCCAATCGGCTAGGCATTTGGCAGATCAAATGGGAAATGGAAGATTTGGCCTTCCGTTTCCTGGATAGTGATAAGTACAAGGAAATCGCCAAGCTGCTGGAAGAAAAGCGCACCGAGCGCGAGGCTTTCATCCGTAATGCCATCGAACGTATCCGCGCGGCCTTGACGGCGGCGGGCGTGGACGCGGAGATCAGCGGCCGGCCCAAGCATATTTACAGCATCTGGAACAAGATGCGCGTGAAGCGGCTGGCCTTTTCCCAGCTTTATGATTTGCGCGCCCTGCGCGTGATCGTTGAGGACGAACGCGCCTGCTATACCGCGCTGGGTGTCGTGCAGGCGCTGTGGCCGCCCTTGACAGATGAGTTCGACGATTACATCTCGCGTCCCAAACCCAATGGCTACCGGTCTTTGCATACCGTGCTGCTGGATGATGACGGCCGGCCGTTCGAAGTCCAGATCCGCACGCGGGAAATGCATAACCATGCCGAATTCGGCATGGCGGCGCATTGGCATTACAAGGAAGCCGGCAAGCGCGGCGGGCAGGTGGCGGCATCCAGCACGGAAGACCGGCAGGTGTCGTGGTTGCGTCAGTTGCTGGCCTGGAATGCGGATGTTTCGGCAGCCGGGCCTGAAGCTCCCGATGCCGTGGGCAAGGGCGGCGGGCGGATTTATGTCCTGACGCCGCAGGCGCGCGTGATCGAATTGCCGGAAGGCGCGACGCCCGTGGATTTTGCCTACAACCTGCATACGGATCTGGGGCATCGCTGCCGTGGCGCGCGCGTCAATGGTCAGATGGTGCCGCTGCTGACGCGCCTGGCGACCGGCCAGACGGTGGAAATCATTGCAGCCAAATCGGGCGGCCCGTCGCGCGATTGGCTGAATCCCCAGCTCGGGTATCTGGCCAGTCCACGCTCCCGCAGCAAAGTGCGTTTGTGGTTCAACGCCATTGAATTGCAGCAGCGCATCACGCAGGGCCAGGCGCTGGTGGAAAAGGAATTGCAGCGTCTGGGCAAGACGGCAGTGAATCTGGAACAGCTGGCGCAGCAGCATGGGTTCGCCAAGGCCGATGATTTGTATATCGCGGTGGCCAAGGATGAGTTCAGCCTGCGCCATCTTGAGGCCGGTTTCAATGGCCCGGTCGAGCGCGAAGAGCCCGGCATGGTGGCCAGCGGCAAGTCCACGCACGCGCCGGGCGATAAAACCGGCGTGCTAGTGGTGGGGGTGGATTCCTTGCTGACCCAGCTGGCGCGCTGCTGCCGTCCCGCGCCGCCGGATCTCATCCGGGGGTTTGTCACGCGCGGCCGGGGGGTGTCCATTCACCGCCAGGATTGCACCAGTTTCGCGGCGCTGGCAGCGCGTCATCCTGAGCGGGTGATTGAAGTGGCATGGGGCGGACGAGCCGACGATGCGCGTTATCCGGTGGATATCAGCGTGCGCGCGCAGGACCGTTCCGGCCTGTTGCGGGATATCTCGGAGGCGTTCTCCAAGCTGCGGCTCAATGTCATAGGCGTGAACACGCAAAGCAGGCAGTCGCTGGCGCACATGATCTTCACCATAGAGGTTGTGGATGGCGAGCAGCTGGGGCGCGCCATCCACGTTCTGGGCGAGGTGCCGGGCATCCTGTCGGTGCAACGCCGCTGATGCCGCTGCGCGGCCTGCCCGGAATGAAGGGGCGGCCGCTGCGGCTGGGGCGCCCCTTCAGGCAGTTGTCGCCTGCCGTTCAGACCAGGCCGTGCTGTTGCACCAGAATGTGCGATTGCATGCCGCCATCCACGGGCACATTGACGCCGCGCATCCACACGGAACCGCTGCTGAGCAGGAAAGCGACGACCGGGGCAATGTCAGACGGACGGCCCGGGCGGTCCATGGTTTTCATGTCTTCTTCTGCCCGTGCGCCCAGGGTTTCGATAAAGTCGCCCAGAATCGGCGTATCGACAGGGCCGGGGCTGACGGCATTCATGCGGATGCCGCGGTCACGCCAGGTCCAGCGGTGTTGCATGGTCCAGGCGATGAGGGCTTCCTTGGAAAAGAAATAGCTGCGCGCGCCGGTAATGTCATGCTGTTTGCAGAACTCGGCGACGCCGCCGAAATCCAGGGTTTCGCTGGCGCGGATGGCGGGAATAGCCTCGGGCCAGCCAATACCGGCCAGCGAAGCGAGATTGACGATGGCGGCATCTTTGGCCAGCTTGGGGCAGATGCCTAGCGTCAGGTATTTCAGGCCGACGAGGTTGACGCGCAGGACTTGCTCCGCAGGCCGTGTGGGCGGCAGCCCGGCGATATTGGCCAGCCCGTCGAGCTGATCGGGCAACTGCGCCAGCAGGGCATCTATGGAGGCCTTATCCCCGAGATCGGCCTGGATGAATTGCGCAACATCCACTTTTGGCGGATTGATGTCCACACCAATCACGCGTGCTCCCTGGGCCGCCGCGACTTTGGCAGTCTCTGCGCCGATTCCGGACGAAACGCCGGTGATCACGAGGGTTTTGTTTTGCAGCATAACGGTTCCTTTTGACAGTGTTGCCCGTACAGGCGTGGCGCCGGCTGAGGCCGGGCCAGGCCGCACGACAGCAGGCCGCGCTTCACGGGAAGCAGCGGCCTGGGGAGTGAGCTGGCGGAACAGCGGCCTTTGCGCTTGCCGCGCACAGGCCGCCGGGTGCGCAGCGTTTAGAAAGGATAATGGCGCGGCGTGGTTTGCACCGTGATCCAGCGCAATTCAGTGAAAGCTTCGATGCCGGCCTTGCCGCCAAAGCGGCCATAGCCCGAGTTTTTCACGCCGCCAAAGGGCATTTGCGCTTCGTCGTGCACCGTCGGGCCGTTGATATGGCAGATGCCTGCTTCGATGCGCGCGGCGATTTGCCAGGCGCGGGCGACGTCACGGCTGAAGATGGCCGACGACAGGCCGAACTCGTTGTCGTTGGCGGTGGCAATGGCTTCTTCGTCGCCATTGACGCGCACAATGGCTTTGACCGGGCCGAAGGTTTCTTCGCTGTAAATGCCCATTTCCGGCGTGACGTGATCGAGCAGAGTGGCCGGAATCAGGGTGCTGTCGGCTTTGCCGCCGCACACCAGCTTGGCGCCCTTGGCCAGCGCGTCGTCAATCAGCGCGTTGCAGCGATCTACCGTGCTTTGGTCCACGACCGAACCCAGGACGGCCGGGCCTTTGCGCGGGTCGCCCAGCGGCAGGGACTGCGCCTTGGCCGCAAGGCGGGCCACGAATTCGTCGCCGATGGCATTGTCCACAATAATGCGTTCGGTGGACATGCAGATTTGCCCGGAATTGGCAAAGGCGCCGAAGCTGGCGGCCTGCACGGCGGCGTCGATGTCGGCATCGGCCAGCACCAGGAACGGCGCCTTGCCGCCCAGTTCCAGCACGGCAGGCTTGAGGTACTTGGCGCAGGTTTGCGCAATGATGCGGCCCACACGGGTGGAGCCGGTGAAGTTCACGCGGCGCACGGCAGGATGGGCCACGATGGCTTCGACGACGGCGCCAGCATCGGCCGGCGCATTGGTGACGAAGTTCACCACGCCATCCGGCAGACCGGCTTCCTGCAGCGCCTCAATGATCAGGCCGTGCGTGGCCGGGCTGAGTTCCGAGCCTTTCAGGATGACGGTATTGCCGCAGGCCAGCGGGGTGGCGATGGCGCGGACGGCCAGAATGATAGGCGCATTCCAGGGCGCGATGCCCAGAACGACCCCGGCGGGCTGGCGCACGGCCATGGCCAGGCTGCCCGGCACATTGGAAGGAATCAGCTCGCCATTGATTTGCGTGGTCAGCGCGGCGGCTTCTTGCAGCATGCCGGCGGCCAGGTGGACGTTGAAGCCGGCCCACATGGCCGAAGCGCCAGTTTCGCTGGCCATGGCGCGGGCAAAGGCTTCGCCCTTGGCTTCCAGGGAAATGGCGGCCTTCAGCAGCAGGTCGCGGCGGTCGCCCGGCCCCATGGCGGCCCAGGCCGGGAAGGCGCGGGCAGCGGCTTCGGCGGCGGCGTGGGCGTCCTCGGCGGTAGCGGCAGGGGCACGCGTGGCAACGCTGCCGTCCAGCGGGTTGCGGCGCTCAAAGGTGGCGCCGTTGGCGGCGCTGCGGCGCTGGCCGCCAATCAGCATCTGGATGTCAGTGGTCATGGCTTGTTCCTTTTCTCTCTGTAATGGCGCAGCCGCCTGTCGGGCTGGCTGCGCCGATGTCTCGCTCGGGGATAGCGGGGGCAGGGGCATCAGCCGGGGCGTCACCGCCATGCTGCCAGCCCGGATTGCCTGGGCAATCGTGACTATCCACGAGCTATCGTAAAACGGGACTTCGCCGTGTGCTTGCCTGAAAGTGCAGCAGAGCGTTGCCGGATGATGCAAGGAAATCAGTGTTTTCCCTTGGTTTTGACCGGAAAGCCGGCAGGCAAGCCCAGACAGGAATGCGATGCCGGGCTGGCGGGGGCAAGAGGGAAGCCAGGACCGGAGTTTTGGGGGGATAATGAAAGATCCACTCAGATCCGGGAGTTTCGTCATGGCATCCAGTCCGCTTGCCAGTCGTTCAGGCGCTCCATTGCTGCCGGCCGCCGCCGCAGCGGGGGCGATGCCGCCGCGCCAGGCCGGTGCGGCGCCAGGAGTGATCCTGAGCACGGAGGGTTTGCGCGCCGCCGAAACAGCGCCAGCCTGGACGGAATGGATGGGCAGGCTGTTCCATGGGATCGAGTCCGATATTTATGGCGACGCCAGTTTCGAAGGGCGCGTGGCGACGGGTTGCGCGGGCGATGTGGTCTTGACGCGCCTGCAGGCCAACCGCCATCGGGTACGGCGGCGCGGCAGCGTGATTTGCCGTCCTGAGGCGGACTATCTGAAAATTGTGGCGCCATGGCAGGGCGAAGCCGTGGTCGAGCAGTACGGGCGTCAGGCGCGGGTGCGTTCGGGCGGCTGGGCGATTTATGACATGACGCACAGCTACGATGTGTCCAATCCCCAGTATTCCGATCATCTGATCGTGATGGTGCCGCGTGCGGCATTGGCCGAACGCGGCCTGGCGCTGGAGCATTTGATGGGGCGCGGTACCGGCGGCAGCGGGATCGCCAGGGTGGCGCTGGAAACCATGCGCAGCACCTATCAGGAACTGCAGCATATGGGGCCAGGGGCGGCCAGCGGTGCGGGCGCTGCCATTGCTGAGCTGGTCAGACTGTGCCTGCTGGAAATGAGCGGCGAGCAGACATCTGTCAGCCGCCAGGAAGCCTTCCGGGACAGCGTGCGCGAATATATCGGCCGCCATCTGCGTGACCCGGGGTTGAGCCTGGATCAAATCGCGCAGGCATCAGGGTGCAGCAAACGCCATTTGCACCATGCGTTCGCGGGCGAATCACAATCGCTGGCGCATTACATCCAGCAGCGCCGCTTGCAGGCCTGCATGCGCGATCTGCGTGATCCGGCGCTGGCAGGGCAGACCATTACGGACATTGCCTTTGCCTGGGGATTCAGCAATGGCGCGCATTTCAGCCGTGTCTTCCGCGACCATGCGGGCATGTCACCTAGCGATTTCCGGCGCCAGCACCGCAGTCTTTGACCCCAGGGGAACAGCGCCGCCAGGCGGCGGGTCTGCGCGCGCTTGACCCGCGGATTGTCAACGGCCCAGCGCCATCAGTGAGCGGTGTTGAGCCTTGGTTCAGACGCCACAGAACCGCCACTGAGCCTTCACGGCATCCTCTCCAAACCGGCTTTGAGCGGGCCTGGGCAAGCCGTTACAGCAGGCAGGCGCTACAGGTCGGTTCAGCTCGGGTAAAATGGCCGATTGCTTATCGGATCCCGCCCTGTGTGGCGGGATATTGTTACAGGCGGGAGAATCCTGGTGAAACCTTACGATCTGCCGGATGCTGCGGGTCATTTCGGTACTTTTGGCGGCGTATTCGCTGCGGAAACCCTGCGCTTCGCGCTGGATGAATTGACCGTGGCCTATGAGCACTACCGCCGGGATCCGGCGTTCCTCAGTGAGTTTCAGGACGAGCTGGCGCACTTCGTCGGCCGTCCCACGCCGGTGTACCATGCCCGGCGCTGGTCGGAACGCTTGGGCGGCGCGCAGATCTGGTTCAAGCGCGAAGACCTCAACCATACCGGGGCGCACAAGGTCAATAACTGCATTGGCCAGGCCTTGCTGGCCAGCCGCATGGGCAAGCGCCGTGTCATCGCCGAAACCGGCGCTGGCCAGCATGGCGTCGCCACGGCAACCGTTGCGGCGCGCTATGGCATGGAATGCGTGGTCTATATGGGCAGCGAAGACGTGCGCCGCCAGGCGTCGAATGTCTATCGCATGAAGCTGCTGGGCGCGACAGTCGTGCCGGTCGAATCCGGGACGCGCACGCTCAAGGATGCCTTGAACGAAGCCATGCGGGATTGGGCCACCAATGTCGATCACACGTTCTACATTATTGGTACGGCTGCCGGTCCGCATCCCTATCCGATGCTGGTGCGTGATTTCCAGACCGTCATAGGCAAGGAGTGCCGCGAGCAAATGCCCCGCGACGCCGGCCGCCAGCCTGATGTCGTGGTGGCGGCGGTAGGCGGCGGATCGAATGCCATAGGCATCTTCCATCCTTATATCGACGATGCCGCGGTACAGCTGGTTGGCGTCGAAGCCGCTGGCGACGGGCTGAACAGCGGCCGCCATGCGGCATCGCTGGCGCGGGGATCGGTTGGCGTGCTGCACGGCAACCGCACCTATGTGCTGCAGAACGATGACGGCCAGGTGCTGGGCACGCATTCGGTGTCTGCTGGCCTGGATTACCCTGGGGTCGGCCCGGAACATGCCTGGCTCAAAGATAGCGGCCGCGCCAGCTATACGGCAGTCGATGATGAAGCCGCCTTGCAGGCGTTTCATGATTGCTGCCGCATCGAGGGCATCATGCCCGCGCTGGAGTCGTCCCATGCCATCGCGCATGCCGTGGCGCTGGCGCCGACGCTGCCCCGCGATAAGATCATCCTCGTCAACCTCTCAGGCCGGGGTGACAAGGACATGCATACTGTCGCCGAGCGCGGCGGTATTCAACTGTGATGGACCCAATCATGCAGAGTCATTCGCGTATCGACCGGGCCTTTGCCCGGACCCGGGAAGCGGGCCGCGCCGCCCTGATTCCCTACATTCCTGCTGGTGACCCCGATGCGGACAGCATTCCGGCGCTGATGCACGCGCTGGTGGAGGCCGGGGCTGATGTCATCGAGCTGGGCGTGCCATTCTCCGATCCGACGGCCGATGGCCCGGTGATCCAGCTGGCGGCGGAACGCGCCATCGCCCAGGGGGTGGGCCTGCGCCGCACGCTGGAAATGGTGGCGCAGTTCCGTCAGCGCGATCAGGAAACGCCGGTCGTGCTGATGGGCTATGCCAACCCGATCGAACGTATGGGCGAAGCCGAGTTTGTGCGTCAGGCGCAGGCGGCTGGCGTGGATGGCGTGCTGACGGTGGATTACCCGGCCGAGGAAATCGGTACGCTGGCGCAGGCGCTGGAAACGGCAGGCATTGCGCCGATCTTCCTGTTGGCGCCGACTTCCACGGAAGCACGCATCCGTTCCGTGGCCCGTGTCGCCCGCGGATATGTCTATTATGTTTCGTTGCGCGGTGTGACGGGGTCGGGCGGGCTGGATGTGGCGGAAGTCGAATCCAGGCTGGCGCAAATCCGTCGCGATGTGCAGATTCCCATTGGTGTCGGCTTTGGTATCCGCGATGCGGCGACCGCCAGCCGTATCGGCAGTTTCGCTGATGCGGTGGTCATCGGGACCAAGATCATCGAGGTCATGCAGCAGGCGCTGCGTGACCACCCCGGCGACAAGCAGGCGGCAATTGCCGCTGTGGCGGACTGGCTGCGCGGCATTCGTCGCGCGCTGGATACCGCACGTCACTGAAACCTTCATTCCGGATCAACCGAATATGAGCTGGATCGAGAAAATCCTTCCCCCGCGTCTCTCTAAATCCCAGGACTCCGGCGCCCGCCGGGTGCCGGAAGGGCTGTGGGTCAAATGCCCCTCCTGCGAGGCGGTGCTGTATAACGAAGACCTGGCTGCCAGCCTGAATGTCTGCCCCAAGTGCTCCTATCACATGCGTCTTGGCGCGCGTGCCCGTATAGATTCCTTGCTGGATCTGGGCGGGCGCATGGAAATCGGCCAAAACACCCGCTCGGTGGATACGCTGAAATTCAAGGACAGCCGCAAGTACCCGGAGCGCCTGCAAGAAGCGATGAAACAGACGGGTGAAACCGATGCTTTGATCGTGATGAGCGGCAGCATTCATGGGGTGGCTGCTGTCCTGGCCTGCTTCGAGTTCTCCTTCATGGCGGGTTCGATGGGATCGGTGGTGGGCGAGCGCTTTGCCCGTGGCGTGCAGGCGGCGCTGGACCAGCGCACCCCCTTCATCTGCGTGGCCACTTCTGGCGGGGCGCGTATGCAGGAAAGCCTGCTGTCGCTGATGCAAATGGCCAAGACCAATGCCATGCTGACGCGCCTGTCGGAAGCGGGTTTGCCTTTCATCAGCGTGCTGACGGACCCGACTATGGGCGGGGTGTCGGCGAGTTTCGCCTTCATGGGCGATGTCGTGATTGCCGAACCCAAGGCCTTGATCGGTTTTGCCGGTCCCCGTGTGATTGAGCAGACGGTGCGTGAGAAGCTGCCGGAAGGTTTCCAGCGCTCCGAGTTTCTGATGCAGAAAGGCGCGATAGACCGCGTGGTGGACCGCCGTGAGTTGAAAAAGGAACTGGCGGATCTGCTGAGTTTGCTCACCGGCGTGGCGGTCGCGGACAAAGCCTGATTCACGGCGATTCTGATGGGGGCGGCCGCTTCGGCAACGAAGGCGCCGCCCCTTGTTTATGATATCTGTCTGTCAGCGTCCCCTGGGGATGCCACAAAATGTTTCTTTTTTGAAAATGCTTTGAACGCAACTCAGGACGCAGCATCTGTCCGTTTGGCGAGCCTTGTGTTTTCATTATGCTTTTACGCGCGCTGCGCGAGGTGCCGCTGTGCATCCGGGCGTGCATGGCTCCGCAATAGCTGGGGAGGAGGAGAAATCATGCAGATTAAGCAAGCTTTGGCGCGCCGTTGGCGCTATGCGTTGGCGGCTATGCCCGCCGCTTTCCTGGCCTGTGCGCCGGCTGCCCAGGCGGCTGATGGCGGTTTGGGGCTGCGTGCTGGCATGGGGTCCGAGGCCTATCGCGCTGAAGTGTTCTACCAGACCGAGCCTTTCTGGTCGTATGACTTTGGGGGCAACTGGGGGAAGTTGACGCTGGACGGCGAAGTTGGCGTTGCCTACTGGAAAGCGCGCCATAACGATGAATCCGGTAATGCCTGGCAGTTCACGGCAACGCCTATGCTGCGTTGGTGGATGACACCTTCTTTCTATCTGGAAGGCGGGATAGGCGCCAGTGTTTTCAGCACGACCCATGTGGCTGGCAAGCAGATCAGCACGGCGTTCCAGTTTGCTGATCAGATTGGCATCGGTTTCAGGCCTGCGCTGGGACACGATATCAGTTTGCGTTTCGCGCACTATTCGAATGCCAGCATCAAACGGCCCAATCCCGGCCTGAATGCGCTGCAACTCAATTATGTTTACCGCTTCTAAGAGCAGGCGCTGAGGCAGGGCGGCGCACGCCGCGCAGGACATTGCCGCCGGAATAGGTCGGAAACATCGGCCTATCAACCTATCAACCTATCGGCTGATGGCTAAACGTGCGGCCAGCCTAGCCCGAGCGCGCGACGCGATGCCGGGCTACGGTATGGGTTCGTTCTTGTGCTGTGACGGCCAGTGATTGAGCAACGGCTAGGGCAACAGATCGCCGCGACGGTGCGCGGCGGGGTGTCGTGGGATGTTGGCAAGCAACGTGGTCGAAGTATCTAACGCTCGGGCACACGCCCATCGAGTTCTGATCGTTGTTCTTCGAACAAATGGATTAAATAATCGGCGACTGCTCGGACTCGCCTTGAGTGCGCCAAGTTGGAATGGATGGCCAACCAGATTGGCTGATCCGCCCCCAGTTCAGGCAGCAGGCAGACAAGACCCGCTTGTCGGGCCAGAAAGTGCGGGAGTACCGCCAATCCAATGCCTGCCGTCGCGGCAGCCATCTGTGCTGACAGCGTGTTGGCTTCCATTTGGCACGGCCGTCCTCGCAACATGCGAGCGATCCATTTTGCGGCCGGTAGATGGCTATGGGACTCCGCCCAGCCAATGAAACTATCGTCATCGAAGGTGGCCGCATCAGCCCCGGCGCTACGTGCATTGACGTATCCACGAGCGCCGTAAAGGCCAAATCCCAGGCTGCCCAAGCGCTTGATCGTGACGTTTCCCGCTTCTGGTTTGACCATCCGCACAGCCAGATCGGCATCCCGCCGGTGCAGGTTCACGGTCTGTACACCGCTGACGATCTCCACGCGCAGCTCAGGATGGGTGGCAAACAGCTTCGGCAGCGAGGGAACGATGAGCGCGTTGGCCAGGTTCTCTGCCGTGGCAAGGCGCACGCATCCAGCCACTTGCCCTTGCTGCTGCGCGGCTTCTCCGAAAGCCTGCCCGGCATGTTCCAGTGCTTCAGCATGCTCCAGCAGGGCTTCACCATCATCTGTGAGGCTGTAGCCACTCTGATGTCGGCTGAACAGTGGTACGCCTAGTGCCGCTTCCAGGCGATCCAGTCGCCGTGACACGGTAGCAACGCCCATATCAAGCTCGGTGGCAGCACCGCTCAAGGTGCCCGCACGCGCAATGGCCAAAAAGATACGGGCGTCATCCCACTGGATTTGAGTATTCATTTGTTTTCCAAATGTGGAAAATAGGATTCATTTTTTATCTATGTTCCAATCTTTTTTGGAAGATCATACTTCCCCCCATCTTGTAAGGGGAAGTGCAATGCAAAAACGAAAGCTTGGATACGATCTGGAGGTTTCCGCCCTCGGCCTTGGCTGCATGGGCATGAGCGAGTTCTATGGCCCGCGCGACGATGAGCAGGCGCTACATCTGCTGGATCAGGCGATCGGCGTGGGCGTGGACTTCCTCGATACCGCCGACATGTATGGCCCACATCACAACGAAGAGTTGATAGGCCGCTTCCTTGCGACACGCAAACCGGAGGTGCAGATTGCAACCAAGTTTGGCATCGTGCGCAGGCCCGGCGAATATCGACGCAGTATCGACAACAGCCCGGATTACGCACAGAAATGCTGCGAAGCCTCGCTGCAGCGGCTTGGTGTCGAGCAGATCGACCTGTACTACGTCCATCGCATAGACCCTGCGCAGGCGATTGAAGAAACGATGGAGGGCCTGGCCCGACTCGTACAGCAAGGTAAGGTCGCACGCATCGGCTTGTGTGAGGTCAGCGCGGCCACCCTGCGGCGTGCGCATGCCGTTCATCCGGTGGCAGCCGTCCAGACTGAATACTCGTTGTGGACACGGGACGTGGAAACCGAGGTTCTCCCGACCTGCCGCGAACTGGGTATCGGCCTGGTGGCTTATTCGCCATTGGGGCGCGGTTTTCTGACGGGGCGGTTCCAGCAGAATGCGACCTTCGAGGAAGGCGACTTCCGCGCCAGCCTGCCGCGTTTTCAGCCAGAGAACCTCACCACCAACCGTTCCCTGGTCGATGTCATTTCATCCATCGCCGTGCGCAAGGCGTGCACGACGGCACAAATCGCTTTGGCATGGCTATTGGTGCAAGGCGATGACATCGTGCCCATTCCCGGTACGCGGCGCGTCACGCATCTGCAGGACAACCTGGGCGCGTTATCGGTACGCCTGGAGCCAGACGATCTGGCTGAACTGGGGCGTGCGCTCGACACAGTGCCAGTCGCAGGAGACCGTTATTCCGCAGAAGGGATGAAAGGGGTCAACGCATGAGCAGCCCTCGTTCTGAGCGGCGCGAGCAGGCTTTTGCGTTGCTGGCCCAACTTGACCCGCAGGCACCCGAAAAGGTCGCCAAAAACCTCGACGAACTGTCTGACGACTTTGCCGAGCTGGTGCTGGGGTTCGCGTTTACCGATGTGGTATCGCGCCTAGGCATTGACTTGCGCACCCGTGAAATGCTGACCGTCGCCGCACTGATGGCGATGGGCAACGCGCCAGGGCAACTCGAATTTCATATCCGGGCCGCACTGAATGTCGGTGTCAGCAGAAACGAAATCGTGGAAATCCTGCTACAGATTGCCGTCTATGCCGGTGTGCCGGCGTGTATGAATGGCATCAGTGCGGCTAGGAAAGCATTTGCCTCACATGCGCAGGGCCAGCAGAGACCAGCAACGGGAGGGACAGCATGAATCAGTTCGCGTCCCCTCCCAATCAGGAGAGCATTCCTTGGCGCACTTGGCTGGCTGTCGTTGCGCTTGGCATGAGCGCATTCGCCATCGTGACGACTGAACTGGCCCCGATTGGCTTGCTTTCGCCTTTGGCGACTGAGTTTGGACAAACTGAAGGCCGGGCAGGATTGATCGTGACGGCGTATGCCTGGATAGCAGCGCTTGCTGCGCTGCTATCCGCCATGTTCCTGGGGCGAGTGCCACGCAAACCACTCTTGGTCGGCCTGATGCTGGTTTTGACCGTCTCTTGCACGATCGCAGCTTTCAGTGCACAGTTTTCTATGCTGCTGGGCGCGCGGATGATGGGGGCGCTGGCACACGGCGCTTTCTGGGCCATGATTGGCTCCATTAGTGCGCAATTAGTGCCCGCACGGCAGGTTGGGTTGGCAACGTCGATTATTTTCGGTGGCGTGTCCGTTGCCAGCGTGCTGGGTGTGCCACTGGCCAACCTGCTGGCTCAACTCGATGGATGGCGAACAGCATTCACGGTGATAGCGGCACTGTCTCTGGTCGCGACCATTGCCATCGCTTGGCGCGTGCCACGCTTGTCGGCATCAACATCCATCGGCCTGGATGCACTGACCAACGTTCTCAAAAACCGAACATTCCAGGGAATCTATTTGGCGACGGCTTGCGCAATCACCGCTCACTTCGCTGCCTTTACGTTTATCGAGCCTTTGCTTTCGAGTGCTCTGCGCATTCGTGTCAATCTCATCAGCACGCTACTGCTGGTGTTCGGCATCGCAGGCATCGTGGGTAATTTGATTTCCGGGAAGTTGATTGACCGTCATCTCAAGCGTCTGGTTCTGATCTCCTTGGCACTGATGACCGCAAGCGTCCTCGCAATCGGATGCCTACCCGTTGGAAGCTCTGCCTTCATCGTCGGTGTGCTGCTGCTGGGATGGGGTGCTGGCGTCGCGATCGTCTTTGTCGGCTTTCAAACCTGGATATTGAGATTGGCCGGATCGTCAGCGATGCCCGCCTCAGCCATCTATGTCGCCATTTTTAACGCGGCGATTGGCGCAGGTGCGCTGCTGGGAGGAATAGTGCTGTCCGTGACGAGCCTGAGTGGACTGATGATCATTGTTGCCATGGCAATGGCAGCCAGCCTTATCCCGGTCATGCTGATAAAAGCACCCACTTCTTAACTCGGCGGGTCTTTATGAAAAATTGAAAGAGGGCTGGCCTATGGCGCTACGTCATTTGCGCTGTTTTCTCGCCCCCGAGGTCGATATCCATTTGGTCGAGGTACTACTATCGCAGTAGATCAAGGGGCTGCTCGATGATCTGTACGACGTGGGTTTCGCGCAGTCCGATGAAGCGGATGCCGCCGCGTTTGCACTTGTGCCGCCGCTCATCGGCAAACCGAACTTTGCGCAGCCCTCCCGTGCCCTAGGTAACTTCGGCGTAGTCCAACGGAATGCTGCACTGGCGTCATGATGAAATGAAAAATCCCCCGGCAGGAGCTTCCTGCCGGGGGATTTCTTTATGCTGTTGTGCCACATGCAACGAAGGCCGGGCGGGCCATCTGCGCAGGGCCTTGTAGAGGCCTTGATGCGTTAAAGGCCTAAGCCTTAAGCGCCGCGCAGACAGCGGTCACACAGCCTCAGGAGTGACGGTTTAGTCAGCCTGGGGCGCGTCTGCCGTTTCTACCTGTTGCAGGGAGACCGGCGCCGGCGCAGCCGACGCTGCCTTGCGCGGCCGGCCCAGCTTCACGGCTGGTGCGTTGCTGGCAGCCGGTGCGGCGGCATTGCTGCGGGTTTCGACCCATTGCAGGCCTGCTGCCGCGATCACGGATTCCAGGGCCTGGGCCTTGTCACTGCCATTGCTGGCAGGGGCGCTGCTGGCAACAGGCACCTGGATGGCCTGCTCAACCACGGTTTCCACCGTGGCAGTGACGGCTTCCGCTTGTTCCGGCGCTTCGTCCTGCGGGGCGTCAGCGCGGTCTTGCGCGTCGGCAAGAGGCTGAGCCTCAGCCGCAGCAGTGCTGCTCGCGGCCTCTGCCGGGGCGGCAGGTTCTGCGGCGGCGGCTGCTGCATCAGGCGCAGCGGTCTCTGCGGCGCCGAGGTCTGCGCCGGCCGCCGGGGAGGCGGGGACGACGGCAGCAGGTGCCACTGCAGCGGGAGCCGTTGCATCCGCAGCGCTCTCAACAGGAGCGGCAGCAACGGGGGCAGCAACAACGGGGGCAGGCTCGCTGGCCGGCGTCAGCGGGGCTGACACATGGGCCGTAGCGGCTTGCTCTTGTTGCAGGGCCGGTACGGCAGCGGCGGGCGCGGCGGTATCCGGCTTGGCCTGGACAGGGGCCTGCGCATCGCGGTCCGCGGCAAACGGCGTTTCGCTGGCGGCGCTGGCAACAGCGCTTGTCTCGGCAGCAACGGATGTTTGCTGGGCGCGTTGCGGCTCGGCAGGGGCAGGCGTGACGGCCGTGGTCAGGGCGTCTTGCGTGACCTCAGCGGCAGCCGGTACGGCGGCAGGCGCGGTATCAGCAGCGATGGCATCGGTGGTGACAGTGTCAGCGGCGCTGGTTTCGACGGCAGCGGCGGCAACAAAAGCGGCTGGTATGGCGACGTTTTCCTCGCCTTCAGCATCACCTGCTGCGTTGTCGTCATTGCTGTCGCTATCGAGTTGCGTGCCGGTTTCGTCACCACCCTGGCGGCGGCCGCGGCGGCTGCGGCGGCGGCGGCGCTTGCGCTCCGGATCGGCTTCACCGTTATCGTCGCTGCCGTCCTGACGCAACGTATCCAGATCCTGGTTCTCGTCGCCTGCATCGGCGGCGTCAGCGGCCGGGTGCGGCATGGCGGGCGCGGCAGCTTCCGTCATAGCGCTGGCGGTAATGGCGCTGGCTGCTGCGGGCAGCGTGCTGTTCAGGGTATCGGTCGCCAGCGCTTCGCCATTTTGCGTGAGCTCATCACGGCGGCCGCCACGGCTGCGGCTGCGGCGGTTGCGCGAATTGCGCGGCGTGCCGTCATCGCTGTCGGTGGCGGGCGCCTGGGCCGCAGGCGCGTCCTGGTGGCGGGTGGCAACTTGGTGCTGGCGTACGGCATCGCGCGCGTCGGCATTGCGCGGCGTGCGCGGCTGGCGGCGATCCTGCTGCGTGGCGGTGTTGCTGGCGGCGTCAGCGGCTTCCGGCGCGCGGCGCTCGTTGCCATTGCGGCGGTTGCGCTGGCGGTCGCCGTTTTGCTGGCGGGAATCGGATTGGCGGCGCGAGGCAGAGCCTTCGCTGCGGGCACCGGCAGGTTTGGCGTGGCTGGGCTGGACGGCCGGTTTGGTTTCGGCAGGGCTGCCGCTGAACCAGGCGGCAATCCGCTTGAAGAGGCCGGACAGGCCTGTGCCTGCCGCGCTGCCTGGCGCTGCTGCCGCGGGACGCGGCGTATGCAGCGGCGCGGGGGTTTCCGGGGTCACACCTTTGACCAGCGCTTCCTGGCGCGGCTTGGTGTTTTCTTCGCGGGCCTTCCAGACCGAGGCTTCGGCAGGGGCTTCGGCCAGCGTGAAGCTGGGCTTGATTTCTTCCAGGCGCGGGTCGTCGTGGCGCAGGCGCTCCAGGCTATGGTGCGGCGTTTCCAGGTTCTTGTTCGGAATCAGGACGACGTTAACCTTCAGGCGGGCTTCCAGCTTGGCGATATCGCTGCGCTTTTCATTGAGCAGGAAGGTCGCGACATCCACCGGCACCTGCGCATGCACGGCGGCAGTGTTGTCCTTCATGGCCTCTTCCTGGATCAGACGCAGGATGTGCAGCGCGCTGGATTCGGCGTCGCGGATCACGCCAGTGCCATTGCAGCGCGGGCAGGTGATGTGCGAGCCTTCATTCAGGGCGGGGCGCAGGCGCTGGCGCGACAGTTCCATCAGGCCGAAGCGCGAAATCTTGCCCATTTGCACGCGGGCGCGGTCAAAGCGGAGGGCATCACGCAGGCGCTGTTCAACGGCGCGCTGGTTCTTGCTGTCCTCCATGTCGATGAAGTCGATGACGATCAGGCCGCCCAAGTCGCGCAGGCGCAACTGGCGGGCCACTTCATCAGCGGCTTCAAGGTTGGTGCGCAGCGCGGTTTCTTCGATGTCGGCGCCGCGAGTGGAGCGGGCCGAGTTGACGTCCACGGCCACCAGCGCTTCGGTGTGGTCAATGACCACGGCGCCGCCGGAAGGCAGCTCCACGGTGCGCGAATAGGCGGTTTCGATCTGGTGTTCGATCTGGAAGCGCGAGAACAGCGGGATATCGTCACGGTAGCGTTTGACGCGGTTGACGTTGTCCGGCATCACGACGCTCATGAAGGCCGTGGCCTGATCGGCGATGTCATCGGTGTCGATGAGGATTTCACCGATATCCGGCGAGAAATAATCACGGATGGCGCGGATGACCAGGCTGGATTCCAGGTAGATCAGCACGGGGGCGGTGTTGTCGCGCGCGGCCGTGTCGATGGCATCCCAGAGTTGCTGCAGATAGGACAAGTCCCACTGCAATTCTTCCACACTGCGGCCGATGCCGGCGGTGCGGGCGATGACGCTCATGCCTTGCGGAATATTGAGCTGGTCCATCGCATCGCGCAGTTCCTGGCGCTCTTCACCTTCGACGCGGCGCGAAACACCGCCGCCGCGCGGGTTATTGGGCATCAGGACCAGATGACGGCCTGCCAGGGAAATAAAGGTGGTCAGTGCCGCGCCTTTATTGCCGCGCTCTTCCTTTTCGACCTGAACAATCAGTTCCTGGCCTTCGGCAAGCGCGTCCTGAATGCGGGCGCTGCGGACTTCGATGCCGTCCTTGAAATAGCTGCGGGCGACTTCTTTGAAAGGCAGGAAGCCGTGGCGTTCTTCGCCGTAGTTGACGAAGCAGGCTTCAAGGCCGGGTTCGATGCGGGTGATAACGCCTTTATAGATGTTGCCTTTGCGCTGTTCGCGGCCGGCGGTCTCTATGTCGAGGTCGATGAGCTTCTGTCCATCGACGATGGCAACGCGCAGTTCTTCCTGGTGCGTTGCGTTGAACAGCATGCGCTTCATGAGTGATGTTCTCCGTTGTATGGCGAGCCGAAATCGACTCGTCACCTCGGGTCACTGGCGCAGCGGGCTGAAACGGGGGGCAGGCGGCACCGCGCGAACGGCACCGCTCTTTGGCGGTCAGGCCGGCACGGCACGCCTTGTAGGGGCGCGGGGTTCTGTTAGCAGTCGGGAGGTCAGGGGCACAATGGTATGTGTTGACGGATGGCGGTTGCTTTGGAACACAACAGCCTCCAATTCAAGAGTGGCGGCTGGTGCAGGAAATGACGACTTGTTTTGCCTTTTCGCTTCAGGACGCATACGGATGCAACGGGCGCTCGTGCAGGGGCAGCCTTATAGGCTTTCCCGAGCGGCGCCTCGGTTGGATCGGCGGCCATGTGACCCTAAGGAGTGCCTGCTCTGGCAGTACAATGGTTTCACCGACGGAGACGCGGTTTCGTATCTCTACGTCGAGTGGCGGCAGGCACACCTTTTTTAGGGTGAAACGATTATATGCCGCTTTTCGCAATGCGCAAACAAATATAAATAATGTCAGAATTACCTGTGGTACGCCTCGTTGAAGTGGCCGAAGAACACGCGGGCCAGCGCCTGGACAACTTCCTTTTGCGCCTGTGCAAAGGAGTGCCGAAAAGCCATCTCTACAAGGCGATTCGGGGAGGTCAGGTGCGCATTAACAAAGGACGGTGCAGTGCAGACAGCCGCCTGGAAATTGGCGATGTCGTGCGCATTCCGCCTTTTCGTTTGCCGGCGGCGCAGGAACAGCCGCCTGTGCCCGGTTGCGAGTTCCCTATCGTCTATGAGGATGAGGCCTTGCTGGTGGTGGATAAGCCTGCTGGCGTCGCCGTTCATGGCGGCAGCGGTGTTTCCTTCGGCGTGATCGAACAACTGCGCGCGGCGCGGCCGCAGGCGCGTTTTCTGGAGCTGGCCCATCGTCTGGACCGGGATACCTCCGGCCTGCTGCTGGTGGCCAAGAAGCGCAGCGCCTTGCTGGGGCTGCATGAAATGTTTCGCGAAGGCCGGGGCCGCAAGCATTACTTTGCGCTGGTGCATGGCGATTGGGTCAATGGGCGCCAGCATATCCGGCTGCCTTTGCTGAAGTGGCTCACGCGTACCGGCGAGCGGCGGGTGCGGGTGGATGAAGCGGAAGGGCAGGCGGCGCATACCATCATCAGCCTGGAGCGCCGCTATGGGCAAGTGTCCTTGGTGGACGCCGAGCTGCGTACTGGCCGCACCCATCAGATCCGCGTGCATTTGTCGGCCAGCGGCTTTCCTATCGTTGGCGACGATAAGTACGGCGATGAGGCGGCTGACGCAGCGCTGGTCGCGCGAGGGTTCAAACGCATGTTCCTGCATGCGCATCGTTTAGATATTCCGCATCCTGTAACGGGTGAGTCACTGCACCTGGTAGCTAAATTGCCACCAGGATGTGAGAATCTCCTTCGTGGGCTGGACAAAACGTCCAGGGGGGAAGGCGGGGCTGGCGAGGGCCAGCGGGACCGGCCTTCCCGGAAACCTTAAGGAGTTGCGGGATGCAGTATTCGGTGCTTGTGTTTGATTGGGATGGGACATTGATGGATTCCACCCCCAGCATCGTGACGGCTATTCAGAATGCCTGTCGCGATCTGGATTTGCCGGTGCCGCCGGCTTCCAGCGCCAGCTGGGTCATCGGCCTATCGCTGGATACGGCCTTGAGCAAAGTTGTGCCGGATCTGCCGCCATCGCTGTTGCCGCGCTTTATTGAGCGCTACCGTATTCATTATTTGCTGCGAGATCCGGATTTGCGCTTGTTCGAGGGCGTGCCGGAGTTGCTGGCGCAATGGGGCGGCCAAGGGGTGCGGCTGGCTGTGGCGACTGGCAAAAGCCGGGCGGGCCTGGACCGGGTGATCCGCGGTTTTGGCCTGGAAGGTGTGTTCGAGGCCACGCGCTGCGCCGACGAAACGCATAGCAAACCGCATCCGGCCATGTTGAATGAGCTGATGGATGAGTTGATGGTGCCGCCGGAAGAAGTGCTGATGATCGGGGATACCTCGCACGATATGCGCATGGCCAATAACGCCGGGGTGCATGGCCTGGGTGTGACTTATGGCGCGCATCCCCTGCCTGAACTGCTGGCGGGCGAACCCTTGCATGTCGTCGATAGTGTGTCCGCCATGCGGGACTGGATACAGCCGCGCTTGAGGGCGTGAGCCACTGGCCCGGCGCGGCCGGGCCCTGAACTGAGGTATTTATGGCTGTTGTTTCTGCTGCGCCTTCTGGCGCAGTTGCCGCTTCCCCGGCGATGCGCGGCATTCTCTGCCTGTTGTCGGGCATTTTCTTCCTGACCATCAGTGATTCCCTGGCGAAATGGCTGGGCGGCACCTACGCGCCCGTGCAACTGCTGTTTTTGCGTGGCTCGCTGGCCGTGCCCATCATGCTGGTACTGATTCTGGCGGTGGCCGGGCGACCGGCGTTGCGCACGCGTTATCCTCGTTTGCATTTGTTCCGGGGCTTCCTGAACGTGGTCTCGGCCAGCTTCTTCTACTATGGGCTGACGCGTTTGCCCCTGGCGGAAAACACGGCCATTGCTTTCTCCGCACCCTTGTTCGTCACGCTGCTGTCGGTGTTCTATCTGAAAGAACATGTGGATGCCCGGCGCTGGGCGGCGGTGATCGCCGGTTTCGCGGGCGTGATGATCGTCGTGCAGCCTGGCGGCCCGGCCTTCCAGCCGGCTGCTTTGCTGCCCTTGGCCACTGCGTTCGGTTATGCGGTCATGATGGTCAGCGCGCGGGGCATAGGCCGGGAAGAGGGCTTGCTGACAACCATGTTCTATATCGCGCTGGCGCAGGTCATCGTGGCCGGGGCCGTCGTGGGATGGGTGTGGCAGCCTGTCGAGCAGGGGGTTCATTGGGCAGGGCTGACGGGTATGGCAATCTGCAGCACAGCAGGGCTGGGCCTGATTACGCAGGCGTTCCGAATTGCGCCGGCATCGGTCGTGGCGCCGTTTGATTACAGCGGTTTGCTGTGGGCGGGGATATTCGGCTGGCTGTTCTGGGACGAGGTGCCAGGTTGGGTGGCCTGCCTGGGCGCTGTCTTGATTGCCGCCAGCGGCATCTATATTGCCTGGCGGGAATCCCGCGCCAGCAGCAGCGATGCCGGGCGCGGTGCCGGGTCAGGTGCATGACGGCTGCAATCTGTCTAGTGGCCGGAAAACCCGGTCTGCCGGCGGGGCGCGCAGACGCCTGCGTGGCATGATGCGGAAGGAGACATAGAGGATGGAGAACGGTATGTCCGCGCAGGGGCAGGATGAGGAAGTCGGGCGGAACTTCTGGAAAGACGTATCCCCCCCGAGCATTGTGGCTGGCGCGGTGGCGGTACTGGTGGGTTTCGCCAGCTCTGCGGTGATTGTTTTCGAGGCCGCGCGCGCCAGCGGCTATGACGAGGCAGGGATTGCTTCCTGGATCTGGGCCTTGTGCCTGGGATGCGGCCTGACGGGCATCGGCCTGTCCTTGCGCTACCGCCAGCCGGTCGTCACGGCCTGGTCCACGCCAGGCGCGGCTTTGCTGGCAACGACATCTGGCCTGACGCCAGAACTGGCAGCAGGGGCGTTTGTTATCTGCGGCGCCTTGATCTTTGTGTGCGGCATTACCCGCTGGTTTGAGCAGGCCATGTCGCGCATTCCATTGTCTTTGGCGGCCGCCATGCTGGCAGGCGTCTTGCTGCGCTTTGGCATGGATTTGTTTCTTTCCATGCAAAGCGCATTCGGGCTGGTCGGGCTGATGTTCCTGACATTTTTCATCGTCCGCCTGATATTGCCGCGCTATGTCATTCTGGTCGTTTTGCTGGTGGGCGGCGTCTGGGCCAGCTTGCAGGGGGGCTGGCATTGGGAAAAAGTCAGTCTGACGCTGGCCATGCCGCAATGGACAACGCCGTCCTTCAGTCTGGCGACGGCAATCGGTGTGGCGGTGCCGCTTTTCATGGTGACGATGGCCTCGCAATATGTGCCTGGCATTGCGGCGCAGCGGGCCTCGGGTTACGACACGCCGATCTCGCCTCAGGTCAGTCTGACCGGGCTGACAACCTTGCTGCTGGCGCCTTTTGGCGGCTATGCCATAGGCCTGGCCGCGATTACGGCTGCTATTTGCATGGGTAGCGATGCGCATCCCGATCCGCGCCGCCGCTATACGGCAGCTGTCGCATCGGGCGCGTTCTATATTGTTGTCGCCCTGCTGGGGGCGACCGTGGTGTCATTTCTGGCGGCGCTGCCCAGGGAAATGGTGCTGGCAGTGGCAGGGCTGGCGCTGTTGGGAACCATGGGCAATAGCCTGGCGCTGGCCATGCGTGATGAATCCCGCCGGGATGCCGCCATGGTGACTTTCCTGGCCACCGCATCGGGCGTGACGCTTTTTGGCATCGGCTCGGCATTCTGGGGGCTGGTGGGCGGGGGCGTCGTCATGCTGTTGAACCGCCGCCGGCGGCTGTAAGCCGCCAGCGCTGGGCCACTGGTGCTCAGAGGGAATGGGCGGGCGCGGATGCGGCCCGCAGGCTGTCCGGCCGCCGGTGGAACCAGGGGCGGGCGGCTTCCAGCTGGCTGGCCAGGCTGAATAACAAGGCTTCTCCGCCCAGGGCGGCGGCAAATTGCACGCCAATGGGCAGTCCGGCTTCATTCCAGTACAGCGGGACCGACATGGCAGGCTGGCCGCTGGCATTGAAATAAGGCAGGAAGGCGGTGTATTTCAGGGTAGCGCTGCGGTGCGCGACATACTCCTTGTCGGCGGCGTAGCGCCCCAGTTCGACTGGCGGTTCCGTCAGGGTCGGTGTCAAGAGGACATCGTACTGGCGCATCAGGCGCCCCAGCGAGCGGCCGATGCTGTGCATCATGCTGATCGCGTCGAAGTATTCCACGGCGGAGTGGCGGCGGGCGAATTCTACGGCGCTGAAAACCGACAGTTCCAGATCGTCTTGGGTGGCAGCGCGCCCCAGCGCCAGTTCGCGGGCGCGGATGGCTGACGCCGTGCCGGAAGCGACGATCAGACGCATGGCATGGCCGAAGCGTTCATAGTCAATGTCCGGCGGAAAAGCGGCCGGTTCGACCATATGGCCCAGCGACGCGCAGAGCGCGGCGGCGTCTTCTGCCGCGGCTAGGCAATCCGGGTGCACGGCCTCGCCCGACGGGGAGCGGGTAATCAGCCCGATGCGCAATTGGCCAGGGGCCCGGCCGGCGGCCTTGAGGAAGGAGCCGCTGAATGGGGGAGCGGCATAGGGGGCGCCAGGATCCATGCCATGGCTGAAGTCCAGCATGGCTGCGCTATCGCGTACGGAGCGCGAAATGACGTTATCGCTTGCCAGACCGCCCCAGCCCTCTCCGCCATTGGGGCCGGTGGGGTTGCGCATGCGCGAGGGCTTGAAGCCGAAGAGGCCGCAGGCCGAGGCCGGAATGCGCAGCGAACCGCCGCCATCGCCGCCATGCGCGACCGGAACGATACCGGCTGCGACTGCCACGGCGGAGCCGCCGCTGGAGCCGCCGCTGGAGCGGTTCAGATCCCAGGGATTGCGTGTCGGGCCGCCGTATGCCAGGGCTTCTGTGGTGCAGTTGGCGCCGAATTCAGGCGTGGTTGTCGTGCCGAAAATCACCAGGCCGGCGCGGCGGTAGCGCGCGATGAGTTCCGAGTCTTCCGCCGAGCGTTCGCCTTGAAAAAAGCGTGAGCCGTTGCTCAGCGGCAGGCCCGCGGCAGCGGCCGACAGATCTTTCAGCAGGAAAGGGACACCGTAAAAGGGGCCATTGGGGCAAGCCTGGCCGATGCTGCCGCGCCCAGCCTGTTCGTCGTAATGCGCAATACAGTTCAGCAGCGGGTTGAGCGCCTGGATCCGGGCGATGGCTTCCTGCAGCAGTTCTTCGGCAGAGACTTCAGCACGCCTGACGGCGGTGGCAAGATCTATGCCATCACAATATTCGTATGTATCCATGACTTTGGAGTGAGCGGAAAAGAAAAGCGGGCAGGCCGCCGCCTGCGGGCGGCCTGGAACGGGGAGTTATTGCTGGGCGGGAACAATCTGGCCGTTTTCGAAACGGGCCAGCAGCACCTTGCCGTCATTCTGATGATTGCTATCCCATTGAATCGGCCCCAGCAGGGTTTCCGAGCCATTGAGCATCGCCAGGCCTTTCTGGATATCCGCCGCGCTATTGCCGCCGCCGCGCCGCGCGGCTTCGGCAATGGCTTCGACTGCCGCGAAGGCGGCTGCGTCGAAGGCGCTGGCCTGCGTGCCATATTTGTTTTTGAATGCCAGTTCAAAGGCCGCGTGGCGCGGGTCTGAGCCGGCTGCCCAGTTGGTCGGGAAAATGACGCCTTCGGCGGCATTGCCAGCCAGTTCGGCGAACTTGGGCACGCCCTGGCCCATATTGACGACCAATTGGCCGTCTATGCCCAGCTCTTTGACCTGGCGGGCAATGATGGAACCTTCGGTGTAGTAGCCATGCACCAGAAGCACCTCCGGGTTCTGCTTCCGGATATTGGTCAATTGCGCCTTGAAGTCGGTTTCTCCGCGGTTGTATTCTTCATAGGCAACGACTTCTCCGCCCAGAGAACGGATCAGCTCGGCAGCGCCCTGGGTTGGCGGTTTGCCGTAGTCGGAGTTTTCAGCCAGAAAGGCGAAGCGGCGCTTGCCATGGTCTTTAAAGAAATGTTCCATCGCCTTGGCATCCAGCTGATTGTCCGTCACGTTGACGCGCCAGACGTAGTCGTAGCCTTGATTGGTAATGGTGGGCGAGCCCGCCACGCCAACGACCAGCGGAATCTTGGATTTTTCGTTTTCGCGGGAAAAGGCGATGGTGACCAGGCTGGCCGAAGAACCGGCGATAACATCAACATTGCGCTGCGAAATCAGTTTTTTGGCGGCATTGATGCCGGCCGTGGGGTCGCTCTTATCGTCTTCAGCGAAGATTTCGATGGTCTGGCCATTGATGCCGCCTTCGGCATTGATCAGATCGACGGCCAGGCGGGTGCCTTTGTAGTGGGCTTCGCCATAGGCGGCGCCGGGGCCGGTAATGGATTCGATGAACCCCAGGCGCATGGCCTGCGGGCTGCTGCTTGCGCTGGGCGCGCCATTGCTGCTGGCCTGGGAGGCCTGCGTATCGTTGCGGTTGCAGGCGCTCAGCCCGGTCGCAAGCAGTAGGGCGGCCAGGATGCCCAGGCGTAATTTGGGTTGATGGCTTGTCATGTCTCTCTCCTTGTTATCAAGATAATTGCCCGCGCAGCGGCTGTATCCGAAGCGTCCTGGCGGGCGGATCCCTGCTTAATCTTCTATGCCCAGATAGGCCTTTCTGACGGTATCGCTGGCCAATAGCGCGGCCGCACTATCGGCGCCGACGATGCTGCCGGTTTCCATGAGGTAGCCGCGTTGCGCCGTTTGCAGCGCCAGGGTGACGTTCTGCTCCACCAGGAAAATGGTGGTGCCGGCCTGATGAATTTCCTTGAGTTTTTCCATCAGTTCCGCCACGACCAGCGGTGCCAGCCCCAGGGAGGGTTCATCCAGCAGCAGCAAGCGGGGGCGGCTCATCAGCGCGCGGCCGATGGCGACCATCTGCTGCTCGCCGCCGCTCATGGTGCCGGCGCGCTGCTGCCAGCGTTCCTTCAGGCGCGGAAATTGCGTGACGATCCGGTCCAGGTCCGCGTCGATTTCGTCTTTGGACGCCTTGCGGATCTGGGCGCCTATCATGAGGTTTTCGGCAACCGTGAATTCAGGGAAAATACGCCGGCCTTCCGGCACGATGCTGATGCCGCTGCGCACAATGGTTTCCGTCGATAGGCTGGCCAGGTTCCGGCCCTCGAATTCAATGCTGCCCTGACTGGGCCTGACCAGGCCCAGAATCGCCTTCAGCATGGTGCTTTTGCCTGCGCCGTTCGCACCGATGAGGGTGACGAATTCACCGGCGCCGATTTCCAGCGAACAAGCCTTCAAGGCTTCGATGTGCCCATATCTGGCGCTGAGGTTATGTAATGTCAGCATGCTTGCTTTGCTCCTTCACCCAGATAAGCGGCAATGACCTGAGCGTCCTGCTGGACGACTTCAGGGGTGCCATCGGCGATTTTGGTGCCGTAATTTAGAACGACGATATGGCTGCATAGCTCCATCACGAGCCGGATGTCGTGTTCGATCAGCACCACCGTGTAGCCCTTGCCGTGCAGGCGGCGCACCAATGCCTTGAGCGCGAGGCGCTCTTGCAGATTGAGTCCGGCGGCGGGTTCGTCCAGCAGAATGATGCGCGGGTCTGTGGCCAGGGCACGGGCGATGTCGAGCTGGCGCTGGTCGCCATAGGGCAGGCTGCCTGCCAGCTCGTCAGCTTTGCCGGCCAGGCCGACATCTTCCAGCAAGGCCAGCGCATGCTGGCGGGTGGCGTCGCGTTCCCGGCGCTCGCTGGGCGTGCGCAGGATGGAGGCGAAGACGCCGGCGCGGGTGCGGGCCTGGCGGCCTATCATGACGTTTTCGGCGAGTGTCAGCTCTGGAAATACCATGACATGTTGAAAGGTGCGGGCCACGCCCAGGCGGTTGATCTGGTGCAGCGACAACTTGCTGATCTCATGTTCGCCGAAATGCACCGAGCCGCTGGTGGGGGTGTAAATGCCGCTGACGACATTGAACAGCGAGGTTTTGCCCGCGCCATTGGGGCCGATCAGGCCGGTGACAGTGCCGGGCTGAATAGAGAACGAGACATCCGTAAGCGCCCGGACGCCGCCAAAGGCCAGGCTGACTTGATTGACGGTCAACATCTTATTTTGCCTCCCGGCGGGTGATGCGCGATATCAGGGAAATCAGGCCTTTGGGCATGAACAGAATGACCAGCGCCAGCATGAGGCCATAGACCAGCACGTTGTATTCGCCGAACTCCTGCGCATACTCCTCCATGATGGTGAGCGAGAAGGCGCCCAGCAGCGCGCCAGGCAGGCTGCCGATTCCGCCGACGAAAGCCATGATGAGGAACAGGATGGAAACATTGGTGCTTAGCCGGTCCGGGTCGATGAAGCCGTCGTAATGCGCCAGCAGCGTGCCGGCAAAGGCGGCGAACAGGACGCTGATGGTGAAAGACAGCACCTTGTAGCGGAAGACCGGAATGCCCAACGATTGCGCGGCCAGCTCGTTATTGGCGATAGCCTGCAAAGCGTCACCGGTGCGGGAGGCCACCACGCGTTGCAGAATCAGCAGGCCCAGGGCCATGATGATTAGCACGTAGTAGTAATAGCCCAGTCCGCCATCCAGTTCGAAACCCCAGAATTCAGGGGCGGGAATGGCGGTCAGCCCGGACGGGCCGCCGGTGATGGCAGCATTCTTGATCAGCGTCTGGATGATGACGGCGACAGCAATACTGGCCAGCGCCAGGTAGTGGCCGCTGGTGCGCAGGACGATCATGCCCACCAGGGCGCCGACCAGTCCGGTCGCCGCCGTGGCGCCCAGCGCCGCCAGGATGTAGGGCATGCCAGCCTTGGCCAGGATGCCGGATATATAGGCCGCCAGGCCGAAGAAGGCGGCATGCCCCAGGGAAATCTGTCCGGTGCAGCCGACGAACAGGGTCAGGCCCATGACAACAATGGCATAGGTGGCAGCGCGTATTGAGAGATGGGTAATGAAGGGATCGTTCAGCAGCGCGGGCACGCACAGCAGCAGGATGGCCGCGAAGGCGGCAAGGTATTTGCGATTCATGGCAGGCGACTCCGCTCAGACTTTTTTCACGACTTTCTTGCCCAGAATGCCGTTGGGCTTGAGCAGAATGATCAGCAGCAGGATCGAGAACGACACCATGTCCTTATAGGCGGAGCTGAGCGCCAGGGTGCCGAACTGTTCGATGATGCCCAGGGCGTAGCCGCCGAAGACCGCGCCGGATACCAGCCCCAGGCCGCCCAGCAGCGCTGCGGTAAAGCCTTTGAGCATGATGAGGTTGCCCATGTCGAAGCTGAGGACGGCAATGGGCGCATAAACCGTGCCTGCCACGGTGCCCAGCAGGGCGCTGAGCGCATAGGTGAAGCAATTGATGCGGGAGACGTTGATCCCCATCATGCGGGCTGTCGTTTTATCCTGAGCCACAGCGCGCGCGGAAAGGCCGATTTTGGTTTTTGTGAAGAGCCAGTAGAGGGCGGCCATCATGATCAGGCTGACGGCAATAATGATCAGGTATTGCATGCCGATCTGCACGCCGGCGAGTTCTATCACCCGGTCGCTGAACGGGGGGAAGCGATAGGCCGAGGAACCGAAAATCAGTTGGGCGGCGCTGCGCAGCAGGATGAAGAGTGCGACCGTCATCATGAACAGGGTCAGCGGGCTGGCGCTTTCGATGCGCCGCAGGAAAACGCGCTCCAGCGCCGCGCCCAGCGCCAATGAGGCAATCATGGCGCAAGGCAAGGCCAGCCAGATGGGTAAGCCGATATCCACATGGAAGACATAGCCCATGAAGGCGCCGGCCATGAAGAGTTCGCCCTGGGCGAAATTGATGAGATCCATGCCCCGGTAAACCAGGGTGATCCCCAGTGCGATGAGCGCATAGGTACTGCCTACGGATAATCCATAAAGCAGTTGTTGCAGAAACTCTGTCATTCAGTTTGTCTCCGAAGGGAAAGCGAATCACGCCACGCAGGGAGGCGTTCGCCATGTTTTATGTTTTGTGGGGGCTAGCGTATCCAATGGTGGTATAAAAAAGAAGTGCTAAATTTTTTAGGTATTGATGCATTTAATGCATACCTGGGGGTGTCATGGAGTTGCGTCATTTGCGTCATTTTGTGGTGACAGCGCAGCAGGAAAACATTGCGTCGGCTGCGCGTATCCTGTGCATGGTGCAGCCTGCGCTGACGCGGTCCATTCAGGCGCTGGAAGACAGCGTGGGCGTGAAGCTGTTTGTGCGGCATGCGCGGGGTGTGAAGCTCACGCCCGCCGGCCAGCAGTTCTATCAGGATGCGGCGCGTATTCTGCAGCAGGCCACCCAGGCCTGTAATAACGCGATTCAGGCCAGCGAGGGATTGCTGGGGAATTTACGTCTGGGCGTGAGCCCGCAGCACGTCTGGCTGCCCTTGATACGCGGCATGCTGGCCAGTTTCCGGAATGACCACCCTCAGGTGGCGCTGGCGCTGAACATGCTGCAATCCGGCGGCCAGCTCGATGCCATTCGGCGCGGTGAGCTGGATGCCGGTTTTATGTTCATGCGGCCCAGGGAAGACACTTCGCTGTCAGGCTTGTTGATCCATGAGGAAAGCCTGGTGCTGGCCGTGCCGGAAAACTCCCGCTATGCGGCGGCGCCGCCCGCGCGTTTGCGCGAGCTATCGGATGAGCCGTATATCGGCACGCCCAAGGAATCGTCGCTGCACTTCAATGACTATGTGGAAAATGAATACCGGCGCCTGAATTTCAAACCCAGGGTGGTGCAGATGGGGAATAACTTTCTGGTCATGCTCGGCTTGGTCGCTGCGGGAATGGGTATCGCCATCGTGCCGGGCGTCAGCCGGGTCATGCACCCTAACGGCATCGTGTTTCATAAAGTCCCGGATCTGGATACCCAGCTTGATCTGGAACTGGTCTGGCGCACCGACGACGACTCGCCGGTGCTGGCGCGCTTTCTGGATGTTGCGTATGCCGCTGATCGTCCTGTACCGAATGGCCGCCAGGACGTGCCGCGCCACGCTTAGCGCAAAGCCTGCAAGATCGCCGCTGTTTCCGCATCCGGCAGGCCGTCGCTGCGTTCGGGGCGGTAGTGCATCTGGAACGCGGCGAGTGTTTTGATGGTGGGTTCGTCGAATTTTCCGGTATGTTCGATGCCGTAGCCGACGCGGGCCAGGTTTTCCTGGAACCAGGCGGCATCAGGCAGCCCTTTTTCCTCGAAAATGCGGCGGAAGTCGGCAGCCAGGGCTTCGTTGTACCACCGGCCCAGGCCTGCCTGGGCCAGGCGTTTCCAGGGGAAGAGCGGCCCCGGGTCCTGTTTGCGGGTCGGGGCGATATCGCTATGGGCCACAATATTTCTCGGCTCCACGCCATGGCGTTTGGCGATATCACGGACCAGCGCAATCACGGCCTCGACCTGGGTTTCGGTGAAGGGGTAAGGCCAGGCGCGGCCGCCGCGTCCGTCATCCACCCAGCCCGGGTTGACGATCTCAATGCCGATGGAACTGCCATTGAGCCAGGTATAGCCATACCAGCTGCTGGCGCCCGCATGCCAGGCGGCGCGGTTTTCATCGACCAGGGCATAGACCTTGCCTGGTGTTTCGTCGCTGACCAGATAGTGGCTGCTGACGGCGCCCTGGCTCAGCAGGTGCAGCGAGCGGGCGCGGTCGGCAGCGGTGTAGTGCAGCACAATGAAGCGTGCGCGGCTGCTGTGGCTGATTGAGCGCTGGCTATCGTCCAGGGTATAGGGCGCAGAGGGCGGCGTGGCGCAGCCAGCCAGGGCCAGCAGGCCCAGCAGCAGCGCGGCGGCGCCAGGACGGCGCAGTTTGCGGTGCCAGGAGGCTACGGCAGACGGGGCGGGGCCAGGCATCATGGTGATTTATTTTCCGTGGGCCAGGAAAAGAAACAGCGTCGGGTGCTTGCCGAGATCCGGCAGCGGCGTCTGGCGCCATTCTGTAATGGTTTTGGTGCAAACCCATTCATCGCTGGTTGTCAGCGCGCGGGCCAGACACAGCCGGGTATCCGGGCGCAGCGCCTGCAGCAAGGCATCGACCATGGCGGCGTTGCGGTAGGGGGTTTCGATGAATAGCTGGGTCTGCGACAGCTGCGCGGAGTTGCGCTCCCATTGCTGCAAGGAGCGCGCGCGCGACGGCCCATCCTTGGGCGGATAGCCGTGAAAGACGAATTGCTGGCCATTCAGGCCGCTGGCCATCAGGCCCAGCAGCAAGGAAGACGGGCCCACCCAGGGACGTACCCGCATGCCCAGCTCGTGCGCGACGCGCGCGGCATTGGCGCCGGGGTCGGCCACGGCCGGGCAGCCGGCTTCAGAGACCAGCCCGATCTCGCCGCCAGCCTGAAATGGTTTAAGCCAGGCCGTGATCGCGGCCGCACTGGTGGAGGCGTCTATGGCATGGATGGTGATATCGCGCAGCGGCTTTTCAGCGCCTACCAGTTTGAGGAAGGCGCGGGCGGTCTTGGCATTTTCGGCGATATAGGTGTCCAGCCGCGCTGCCAGCGCCCGGGTATCCTCGGGCAGCCAGGCGGACAGCGGCGCGTCATCGCCCAGGCCGACGGGGATCAGGTGCAGAGTGCCTTTGCCGCTCATGCGCTTGTCCTTTGCGTGGCGGAGAGGCCGAAATGCCGCAGCATGCGGCTGAGTGAAATCAGCGGCAGGCCGATGATCGCTGTCGGGTCATCGCTGCGCATGCGTTCCATCAGTGTGATGCCCAGGCTTTCGGCCTTGGCGCTGCCGGCTGTGTCGTAAGGCTGGTCGGCCAGCAGATAGGCGGTGATTTCCGCGTCATCGAGTTCACGAAAATGGCACTCTGTGATGACGTCGTCATGCAGCACGGTTTGGCCATCCGTGACGGCCAGGGCGGAGTGAAAGGTCACGATCTGGCCGGAGAGGCGGCGTAACTGGACCAAGGCGCTGTCAAAATCGCCAGGCTTGCCGATAGGCTCTTCACCCAGGGTCGCCACCTGATCCGAACCGATCACGATGCAGCCGGGCCGCTGTTGCGCCACAGTTCGGGCTTTGGCAATGGACAGACGCAGGGCCAATGCAGCCGGCAATTCGTCCGGTTGTGGCGTTTCGTCCACATCAGGCGAAAGCGTATCGAAAGGCAGGGCAAGCCGCTCCAGCATGGCGCGGCGGTAGCGCGAAGAGGAGGCCAGGACCAGCGTGGGCTGGGCGGAATGAACGGGGGCGTTGGAAGGCATAAGCAAGTCTGGAATTGACGGTCAATCGGCAATCACGGTATTATCGCCCGTTTCGCTATGTTTTGTTCCGCCGCCGCACGCCTACGGGCGGGCTGCCT
>NZ_JBQEKA010000002.1:111597-137119 GCF_052103615.1 Kerstersia sp.
AGTTGATACCGCAGCGGCGGTGCCGCAGGGTTTGATACAGTTGTGCTGTGTCCCCTCGCTGGCGGATGGACGCGTTGTCGTGCGTGCCCGGCGGTTGCTGGCGTGCCTGCCGTATGTGCCATATGTGCGGTATGTGTGCGGTATGCGCGGCATGTTCCGCTGACCAGGCGGGCGGCGCGAGGCGCAAGACGGACGAAATGCAGCTGCAGGTTTAGGTTAATGGGCAATAGAGGCAATCACGCCCGGGACATCCGGTATGGGGTTCGGGGCAGGATTCGGAATTCGAGGGGCTGGGCATGAGTACTGTCGTCGATATTTTCGAATTCGTGCGTGCCCGCCGCCAGGCCGGTGGCGAGTTGCCCGCTGCGCGTTTTACGCGCATGGTGTCGGATCTTCCGGCGCAGCCCCAGGGTGAGGCAGGTTTGGTGCATTGGCAGGCGGAAGGCGTGCCGGGCCCCTTGCACGGCGAATCGCTGTTGCGCTTGCGCATCCAGGCCCAGCCTGTCGTGATTTGCCAGCGTTGCCTGGCGCCGTTTGCCTGGCCGGTGGATGTTGATACGCTGTTGCAGCCTGTCACCACCGAAGCCGAGCGGGGGGCGGATGCCGATCAGGAAGACGCCGGCAGCGAGAATATGGATGATGGGCCCGAGCAGATTCTGGGTTCGTCGCGCTTCGATCTGCTGGCGCAGGTCGAGGATGAGTTGATTTTGAGTATTCCCTACGCGCCGCGGCATGAAGTCTGCCCGGAAGCGTCGGCGGCGGGTGCCGGGGATGAGCAGGATGCGCCCGCAGCAAAGCGGCCATCGCCTTTCGCGGTGCTGGCAAAGCTGAAAAAGTAAAGTGCCCTTGCCGGGGGTCCGGCGAGGGGTTAGCGGTTAATCAGGCCGGCTTGTCGTACAATCCGTTCCGTTTTCCAGGAGTCCATCATGGCTGTTCAACAAAACAAAAAGAGTCCGTCCAAGCGCAACATGCACCGTTCGCATGATTTCCTTACGAATCCGCCGACGGCGATCGAGCCCAACACGGGCGAAATCCACCTGCGTCACCACATCAGCCCGAATGGCGTGTATCGTGGCCGCAAGGTGCTGAAGACCAAGAACGACGAGTAATTCGACGATTCGCGGTCTGATGCAGAAACATGCCCGGCGATGCTCGCCGGGCTGTCGAACAAATAGCTGGCGATTGTGATACGCATCGCGATAGATTGCATGGGCGGCGATTTCGGCCTGCCCGTCACGGTACCGTCTGCGCTGGATTTTGCCAGCAGGTTCGCTGATGTCCATTTGCTGCTGGTCGGTCAGCCCGACGCCGTATCGTCCGCATTGGCGGCCGATGCGCGTTCGCGCGCGCTCGCCGGCCGGGTGGAAGTCGTGCCTGCGACAGAAGTCGTGGCGATGGACGATTCCGTCGAAGTGGCCTTGCGCCGCAAGAAAGATTCCTCCATGCGCGTGGCGGCCCAGGCCGTCAAGGACGGGCGGGCGGATGCCTGCGTGTCCGCGGGCAATACCGGCGCCTGGATGGCGATCACGCGCTATGTGCTGAAGACACTGGATGGTATTGACCGTCCGGCGATTGCGACGTCCATTCCCAATCAGTTGGGCAGGGCGACGATCATGCTCGACCTGGGCGCTAATGTCGATTGCTCGGCAGACCACCTGCTGCAATTCGGCATCATGGGGTCTGCGCTGGCGCAGGGGCGGGATGCCTCGGCGCGTCCCAGCGTAGGCCTGCTGAATATCGGCGAAGAAATCATCAAGGGCAACGATGTCGTCAAGCATGCCGCCGTGCTGCTGCGTGACAGCCCTTTGAATTTCTACGGCAATGTTGAAGGCAATGACATCTTCAAGGGCACGGTTGATGTCGTGGTCTGCGATGGCTTTGTCGGCAATGCCGTGCTCAAGGCCATGGAAGGCATCGCCAAGATGCTGGGCAGCATGATCCGCGAGGAATTCCAGCGCAACGCGTATTCCATGATGTCGGGTCTGATCGCCAAGCCGGTGCTTAATCGTTTCAAAGACAGGGTGGATCATCGCCACTACAACGGCGCAGCCTTGCTGGGCCTGCGTGGCGTGGTTATCAAAAGCCATGGCTCGGCGGATAGCTATGCCTTTGGCTTTGCCCTGCAGCGCGCGCGCGACGCGGTCGCCAAAGGCGTGCTGGAGCGGACTGCTTCTTATATTGCGCAGATGACGCAACAGGGTGGCGAGTCCCTGGAAACGCCTAATTAATGGAAAAGCTATGCAATATGCCGTGATCGCCGGAACGGGCAGTTTCCTGCCCCCGCGCAGTGTTTCCAACGATGAGCTGGCGGCCGACCTGGCTGCCCGCGGCGTGGAAACCTCCGATGAGTGGATCGTGACGCGAACGGGGATCCGGCAGCGTCATCTGGCCGAGCGTGGTGTGCGCACCAGCGAGCTGGCGACCCATGCGGCATTTGCCGCGCTGAAAAATGCCGGCGCCAAGGCTGAAGAAGTAGATCTCATTATCCTGGCGACTTCGACGCCGGATTTCGTCTTTCCCAGCACTGCCTGTCTGGTTCAAGCCAACATAGGCGCGGCCAATGCTGCCGCCTTCGATGTGCAGGCGGTCTGCAGCGGCTTTGTTTATGCCATGACGACAGCGGATGCCTATATCCGTGCGGGTCGGGCGCGCTGCGCGCTGGTCATCGGCGCCGAAGTGTTTTCCAGCATCCTGGATTGGAGCGACCGCGGCACCTGCGTGTTGTTCGGGGATGGAGCGGGCGCTGTCGTATTGCGCGCGGCTGATCAGCCGGGCATTCTGGCTGCCCACCTGCAGGCGGACGGAACCCAGAGCAAAATCCTGTGCGCGGCCGGCAATGTCGCTTACGGCGAAGTGTTTGGCGACCCTTTCCTGCGCATGGACGGGCAGGCCGTGTTCAAACAGGCGGTGACGGTGCTGGATCGTTCCGCGCGCAATGTGTGCGAACAGGCTGGCCTGAGCCTCGATGATATCGACTGGATGGTGCCGCATCAGGCTAATGTCCGCATTCTGGCTATGCTGGCGCGCAAATTGGGCGTGCCGCAGGACAAGGTAATCGTTACCTTGGACCAGCATGCCAATACTTCTGCTGCCAGCGTTCCGTTGGCCCTGGATACCGCGCGGCGCGATGGCCGCATCCAATCCGGGCAGCACGTGCTGCTGCAGGGTGTGGGCGGCGGTTTCACCTGGGGCTCGGTGCTGGTGCGCATGTAATTGCCCCCAGACTTCATCAAACAGGAGACGCATTGATGAAACTCGCGTTCGTCTTTCCGGGCCAGGGCTCGCAATCGGTAGGCATGCTGGATGCCTGGGCCGGGCAGCCTGACGTGGCTGCCGTGATGGCCGAAGCCAATGCCGCGCTGGGCGAAGACCTGGCCGCGCTGATTGCCCAGGGGCCGGCAGAACAACTGAATCTGACAACCAATACCCAGCCTGCCATGCTGGCGGCTGCCGTGGCGGCCTATCGCGCCTGGCGCGCGGCAGGCGGCCCGCAGGCCGCTGTCATGGCTGGCCACAGCCTGGGCGAATATTCCGCCCTGGTGGCGGCAGGCGCCTTGTCTTTGGCGGATGCCGTGCCGCTGGTGCGCGTGCGTGCCAACGCCATGCAGCAGGCGGTGCCGGTGGGCGAAGGCGGCATGGCTGCCATTCTGGGGCTGGATGACGACACCGTCCGCGCTGTGTGCCGCGAGGCCGCGCAGGGCGAAGTGGTCGAAGCGGTGAATTTCAATGCGCCTGCGCAGGTCGTGATTGCCGGCCATAAAGGCGCGGTTGAGCGCGCTTGCGCCGGTGCCAAGGCGGCGGGCGCCAAGCGCGCGTTGCCGCTGCCGGTCTCTGCACCATTCCACTCCAGCCTGCTGCGTCCTGCCGCGGACGTGCTGGCGCAGGCGCTGGCGGGTGTAACGGTGAATACGCCTGCCGTGCCGGTCGTCAATAACGTCGATGTGGCCGCGGAAACGGCGCCGGCAGCCATCCGGGACGCTCTGGTGCGTCAGGCCTGGCATCCCGTACGCTGGGTGGAGACCGTGCAGGCCTTCCGTGCGCAAGGCGTCACCCACATTGTGGAATTCGGGCCGGGCAAGGTATTAACCGGATTGGTGCGCCGCATCGAGCCGGAAATCAGTGCTTTGTCGGTGGCGGACCCTGCCTCGCTGGAAGCGGCGCTGGCTGCGCTGGCAGGCGCTTGAAGAGCTAGGAGCGGATGATGGAATTGCAAGACAAAATTGCACTGGTGACGGGCGCTTCCCGCGGCATTGGCCGTGCTGTCGCCCTGGAACTGGCGGCGCGCGGCGCGAAAGTCGTGGGTACGGCGACCTCGGAAGCTGGCGCGCAGGATATCAGCGCTGCCCTGGCTGCCCATGGCGGCCGCGGCGTCGTCTTGAACGTGAATGATGCGGCAGCTTGCGCAGCGCTGGTCGATGAACTGGCGGCCGAAGGCGGCGGCCCGCACATTCTGGTCAATAACGCGGGCATTACGCGTGACATGCTGGCCTTGCGCATGAAGGACGAAGATTGGGACGCCGTGCTGGAAACCAATCTGACAGCGGTATTCCGCATGTCCCGCGCCGTCATGCGGCCGATGATGAAAGCCCGCTGGGGCCGTATCATCAATATTACGTCGGTAGTTGGCGCCAGCGGCAATGCCGGGCAGGCTAATTACGCCGCCGCCAAAGCAGGCGTGGCCGGAATGGCCCGTGCGCTGGCCCGCGAACTGGGCAGCCGTGGAATCACGGTAAACTGCGTTGCTCCGGGTTTTATCGAGACTGACATGACGCGCGCGCTGGGCGAAAATCAGACCAGCGCGCTGCTGTCGCAGATTCCCCTGGGCCGCCTGGGCGACCCGGCGGATATTGCCAACGCGGTGGCCTTCCTGGCCGGCCCGCAGGCAGGTTACATTACGGGCAGCACGCTGCACGTGAACGGTGGCATGTATATGCAGTAATGCCGCTATCCCGGTGGTCTGGCAGCCTTGAACAAGGGGCGCCGGATGGCAGGGATTTGTCAAAGGCGTACGCCGCGCAGCAGCTTGTTGCGCGAGTACATGTTTTTTTTGTCACGGCCGGTGTTTGAAAATTTTCACGCTTGGCTATAATTCGCGGGATTTTTCCCCATTTGGAGATCTGCATGGAAAGCATCGAACAGCGCGTCAAGAAGATCGTCGCTGAACAACTTGGCGTCAACGAAGCCGAGGTCAAGAACGAATCTTCCTTCCTTGACGACCTCGGTGCCGATTCGCTCGACATGGTCGAATTGGTCATGGCGCTGGAAGACGAATTCGAAACCGAGATCCCCGACGAAGAGGCGGAGAAGATCACCAACGTTCAGCAAGCCATCGACTACGTCAGCGCCAACCTGAAGTCGTAATCCTTGTTGTCTGTGATTGGTATCGGGCGCGCCTGGCGCGCCTGACCGTCAGGCGGTTACTGAAGACTAGCGACGAATTCCGATCGACCGGTCATCCTGGCTGATACGGCGTTTGTCGTTGTCTGCAGGCCGCTTTTTCTTTGTCTGTTTTAGGAGTCACCCGTGAAGCGACGTGTCGTAATTACAGGCCTGGGTATCGTCAGCCCCGTCGGCAACGACATCGCTACGGCATGGGACAACATCGTCAACGGACGGTCCGGGATCGGGCGTATTACCCGCTTCGATCCGTCTGGCCTGACGGCCCAGATCGCCGGCGAAGTAAAAGATTTTGAGGTCACGCAATATTTCCCGTCCAAGGAAGCGCGTCAAATGGATACCTTCATCCATTATGGCGTCGCCGCGGGCGTGCAGGCGTGGCAAGACAGCGGGCTGGAAATTACCGAAGCCAATGCGGACCGGGTCGGCGTGATCGTCGGGTCTGGCATCGGCGGCCTGCCGCGTATCGAAGAAACCCAGACCGAATATCTGGAGCGCGGTGCCCGGCGCATTTCGCCGTTCTTCGTGCCGGCTTCGCTGATCAACCTGATTTCCGGGCAGCTGTCGATTCGTTTTGGCATGCGCGGCCCGAGCTATGCCGTGGTGTCCGCGTGTACGACGGGCTTGCATAGCATTGGTGACGCAGCTCGACTGATCGAGTACGGCGACGCCGATGTCATGCTGGCCGGTGGCGCTGAATCGACCGTATCTCCCTTGGGAATTGGCGGTTTCGCGGCCATGCGCGCTCTGTCGCTGCGCAATGACGATCCGGAAACGGCATCCCGTCCCTGGGACCGTGACCGCGACGGCTTTGTGCTGGGCGAAGGCGCTGGCGTGCTGGTGCTGGAAGAATACGAGCACGCCCGCAAGCGCGGTGCGCGTATCTACGGTGAATTCGCAGGCTACGGCATGAGTTCCGATGCCCACCACATCACGGCGCCCAACCGTGAAGGCCCGGCGCGCGGCGTGCAGAATGCGCTGCGCAATGGGGGGGTCAACGCCGAAGACGTGAGTTATGTGAATGCGCACGGTACTTCGACGCCGCTGGGCGACAAGAACGAAACCGAAGCGCTGAAGCTGGCATTTGGCGACCATGCGCACAAGCTGGTCGTGAATTCGACCAAGTCCATGACTGGCCACTTGCTGGGCGCTGCCGGCGGCATCGAAGCCGTGTTCACGACGCTGGCCGTTTATAACCAGGTGTCGCCGCCGACCATCAACCTGTTCAATCAGGATCCCGAGTGCGATCTGGATTACTGCGCCAATCAGGCGCGTGATCTCAAGATCGACGTGGCTCTGTCGAACTCCTTTGGTTTTGGCGGTACCAACGGTTCGATGGTCGTCCGCAAGGTCTGACCACGTGGAAGCCGCCGGGCAGGGCGTGCTATTGGTTACGCCTGAAAGGAGCCAGCGCCGCCGCGCGCTGGCACTTTCCGTTAGTATGGCGTCAGGCGCATGCCTGGCGCTGGTTCTGTCCTGGCATATGGCGGACACCTGGCTGGCTTGGCTGGCAGGGGTGTTCGCCATGTTTGTCATGGCCTGGCATGAACGCCGCCTGGTATCGCGCCAGGGCCTGTTGCGCGTTGATGCTCAAGGCGAACTCAGTATTGGGACACGGTCGGGCTGGCAGGATATTCGCTGCTGGTCGGCCCAGGCATCAGCATGCTGCCTGGCGTTGCGGCTGGAAGGGCCGCAAGGCGTGCGGCATATGACTATCTGGCGCGATGCCGTTGAGCCGGCAGGCTGGCGGCGCTTGAATCTGCTGGCGGTGCGCCAGCAGTTCAATCTGGGTGAGCCGCGTCCGGGAGGGACTGCATGAGTGAAAAAGAGGTCGATAGCGCCTTAGTTGCCCGTGTGCAGCAAGGCGACAAGACAGCATTTGATCTGCTGGTGCGCAAATACCAACGCAAGATCATGCGTCTGCTGTCGCGCATGATCCGTGATCCGGCAGATTTGGAAGATGTCGCGCAGGAAACATTTATCAAGGCCTATCGCGCCTTGGGTCAGTTCCGTGGCGATAGCGCGTTCTACACCTGGCTGTACCGTATTGCCATCAATACGGCACGCAATTGGCTGTCGGCGTCCGGGCGCCGTCCCAGCGGGACAGGCGTGCTGGAAAACGAGGACGGTGAAACTTTTAGCGAAACTGACAACCTAAGCGATATCAGCACACCAGAATCGGTGCTTGCCAGCCGCGAAATTGCCGCGACGGTCAATGCAGTGATCGAGGAACTGCCGGAAGAGCTGCGTACGGCTATCGTGCTGAGGGAAATCGAGGGGATGAGCTACGATGAAATTGCTCAGACCATGAATTGTCCTATTGGAACGGTAAGGTCGCGGATTTTCCGCGCGCGGGAGGCAATCGCCGCCCGTTTGCGCCCGTTGCTGGATACGGATCAGGAACGGCGCTGGTAAGGAGCTAGCATGCAGTCAAGTACGCAAAGGCGAGAGGCCGAGGCGGATGTTCTGTCGCGTGAACAGGCATTGTCCGCTTTCATGGACGGCGAAAGTGGCGATATCTGGCCTATGGAGCTGGAGACGCCCAAGGGACGTCAGGATTGGGATGCCTATCATCTGATTGGCGACGTATTGCGCAGTCCTGGCCTGTCGATACAGGTTTCGGAAAAATGGCGGGTACGGCTGGCCGGCGCGCTGGAGCAGGAGCCCACGCTGATGGCCCCGCGCCGGGGCGGCCGCGTTTGGCGCTTCGGCCTGTCAGGGCTGGCGGTTGCCGCTGCCGTGGCGTCGGTGGCCTGGGTCGCGCAACCCTATTTTTCCACGGGCACATCACCTGCGCCGGTACTGGCCGATGGCCGTTCGGTCGAGGCGCCTGCGCTGCTGGAATATGTTGATGCCCATCGCGAACTGGCGAATCCTGGCTCCGGTATTCGTCAGGTTTCCTTTGACGGCGGCCTGTGAAACGGCCGGCACTGGGACGGGCAGCCATGAAGAGACAAGCGGCAACAGAAGAGCGTCTGCGCCGTTCGGGCTGGCTCGGCATTGCAGGCCTGGCGGGAGCCCTGTGGCTGGCGGGTCCGGCGCTGGCGGCGCCGGCAGACACGGCTCTGAGCGAGCCGCAAGCCAAAGCCTTGCTGGATCGCGTCCAGGCGGCCGCGCGCGATGAGGATTACAGCGGTATCCTGATCTATCAGCAGGGCCAGGCCCTGCAGTCCTCGCTGCTGGCGCACATCATGGATGGCACGGGCGAGCGCGAGCGCATGTATGCGCTGGACGGCGAACCCAGGGAATATCTGCGCCACAACGACGATGTCAGCTATGTGCTGCCGCAGCGCAAGCTGGTCAAGCAGGAGTCCGGCAAGTCCGGCCGCTTCCCCTCGCTGTTGCAGGGCGATGCGGCGAATCTGCTGCAGCATTATGTCGTGCGTGTGGACGACAGCGGCCTGGCGCGTATTGCCGGGCGCCCCTGCCAGGTTGCTTACATTGAGCCCAAAGACAACTACCGCTATGCCCACCGGGTCTGCATAGACCAGGCGACAGGCCTGCTGCTGAAAGCGCAGATTCTCGGGCAGGATGGCCAGGTGCTGGAACAGTATGCGTTCGCCGCCCTGGATACCGGGGCCGACGTGAATCCGGCGCGCTTGCGCGGCGGGGCAGTGGAACCCGCCTGGGAAGTGCAAAACAGCCGCATGGAAGAGGTCGATCTTGCCAGTCAGGGTTGGCGCATTGCGCCGCCGCCGGGTTTTGTGCCGGTGATGCAAGTGCAAAGAAATTTAAACCACCGTGAAACTGTTAGCCAGTTGGTGCTGTCAGATGGTTTGGCGGCTTTCTCGGTGTTTATCGAGCCCCTGCAATCTGCATCGCGCACCGGGCGTCCGGTGCGTGAACAGGCGCAGCGGGGCGCAACCCATATTCATGGTGTGCGCATCGCCGATTACTGGCTGACGGCGGTGGGCGAGGTGCCTGCCGATGCGCTGGCGCACGTGGTCGATGCAGTGGAATACGTGCCGGGCGCGCCGCAGTAAGAGACCTTAACCCTGGGTTCCCCGCAAGGGAATGAGCATGGAGCAGAAGGCTATTATGCGTAGTGACTTTTTGATGACCGGACTCTTCCGTTCTGCCGCCCTGCGGGCGGCAACCCTGGCGCTGGCAGCGTGTATGACGCTGGGCGCGCAGCAGGCGATGGCGCAAACGCGCACACTCGACGGTCTGCCGGATTTCACGCCTATCGTGGAAAAGACCGAAGGCTCGGTCGTGAATATCCGTACCACTGCGACCGTGCAGCCGCGTGGCGGCATGCCTGGTTTCGGCGGCGATGATCCCTATGAAATGTTCCGCTGGTTCTTCGGCCCCGATATGGTGCCTCCCGGCGCCGGACGCCGCCCCGGGCCTGGGCCTGGCGCTGGGCAGGCACCGGCCGAACCGCGCACCGTGCCGCGTGGCATAGGCTCGGGCTTCATCGTGTCCGATGATGGCTATATCCTGACCAACAACCATGTTGTCGATGGCGCGACCGATATTTTCGTGACCTTCACGGACGGCCGTGAGGTCAAGGCACGCCTGATCGGCGCTGATGCGCGTACCGATGTGGCAGTCATCAAAGTAGATGACCAGAAGGATTTGCAGCCTTTGGCCATTGGCGATTCCAACAAGTTGCGCAAGGGGCAATGGGTGCTGGCCATCGGCTCGCCTTTTGGCCTGGAATCCACCGTGACGTCCGGCATCGTGAGCGCCATCGGCCGTGAGACGGGAGATTATCTGCCGTTCATCCAGACTGATGTTGCCGTGAACCCCGGTAATTCCGGCGGCCCGCTGATTAATCTGGATGGCGAAGCCGTGGGGATCAACTCCCAGATCGTGACCCGTAGCGGCGGCTTTATCGGCATTTCGCTGGCCATTCCGATTGATGAAGCCATGCGCGTGGTAGATCAGCTCAAAGCCAATGGCCGGGTGGTGCGCGGCCGTATCGGCGTGCAGATCTCGGAAGTCAGCAAGGATGTGGCGGATGCCATCGGCCTGCCCAATTCGCAAGGCGCGATGGTCAGCATGGTCGAAGAAAAAGGCCCGGCAGAAGCGGCTGGCGTGCAGGCGGGCGATGTGATCGTGCGTTTCAATGACCATGAAATCAAGCGCTGGTCCGACTTGCCGCGCCTGGTGGGCGATACCAAACCGGATACCAAGGCACCGCTGGAAATCTGGCGCAAGGGCAAGAAAATGACCTTGAGCGTGCGGATTGGTGAAATTCCGGCGGACGAAAGCCAGGCAGCGGCTCAGGCCCCGGCTGTGGCGGATGCCAATGCGTTGGGCCTGGTGGTTGCGCCGCTGGATGCCGAAGCGCGGACGGCGTTGAAGGTGGCTGGCGGTGTGGTGGTGCGCCGTGCCGAAGGGCCGGCAGCGGCTGCGGGCATCCGTGAAGGGGATGTGTTGCTGACGCTCAACACCCAGGATATCACTGCGCCGGATCAGTTCAACAAGCTGGTTTCCGAGCTTAAACCCGGCAGCCGCACGGCCTTGTTGGTGCGCCGTGATGACATCAGTCTGTGGGTAACCTTGGAACTGCCGGCGAAGTAAGGGTAAAACCCGCTAAAATGGATGGTTGCCGCAAAAAGGGGCGCGTTGCGCCCCTTTTTGCTATCACGGCTAATTCTCGGCCGGGCGGCGAATGCCTGCCAGCCGGGTATTGGCTGGCCTGTTTCCGCCTTTTTCATGACGGTTTATGCAGCATATCCGCAATTTCTCCATCATTGCCCACATCGACCACGGTAAATCGACGCTGGCGGATCGCCTGATCCAGCGCTGCGGAGGTTTGCAGGACCGGGAAATGTCGTCGCAGGTGCTCGATTCCATGGATCTTGAGCGCGAGCGCGGCATCACCATCAAGGCCCAGACCGCGGCATTGACCTATAAGGCCAACGATGGCCAGGTCTATCAGCTCAATTTGATCGACACTCCGGGGCACGTCGATTTCTCTTATGAAGTCAGCCGTTCGCTGTCCGCCTGCGAAGGGGCGCTGCTGGTTGTGGATGCCTCGCAAGGGGTAGAAGCGCAGACAGTCGCCAATTGCTATACCGCTATCGAGCTGGGCGTAGAAGTTCTGCCGGTGCTCAACAAAATGGATCTGCCGCAGGCCGATCCTGAGAGCGCCCGTTCGGAAATCGAAGAAGTGATCGGCATTGATGCGTCGCAGGCGGTGCTGGCCAGCGCCAAGAGCGGCTTGGGGATAGACGATATCCTGGAAATGGTGGTGGCCAAGGTGCCGCCGCCACGAGGCAGTGTGGATGAGCCTTTGCAGGCGCTCATTATCGACTCCTGGTTCGATAATTACGTTGGCGTCGTCATGCTGGTGCGTATCGTCAATGGCGTCCTGCGCACCAAGGACAAAATTCTGCTGATGGCGACGGGCTACACGCATCTGTGCGAGCAGATCGGGGTGTTCACACCCAAGTCGGTCAAGCGCGACAGCCTGTCGGCAGGCGAAGTCGGTTTCATCATTGCCGGCATCAAGGAACTGGAACACGCCAAGGTTGGCGATACCGTCACGCTGGCGGGCAAGTCCGCGCAGAAGGCCTTGCCGGGGTTCAAGGAAGTGCAGCCGCAGGTCTTTTCCGGCCTGTATCCAGTGGAATCCAGCGAGTATGACCAGTTGCGTGATGCCCTGGAAAAGCTCAAGCTCAATGACGCCGCGCTGATGTTCGAGCCGGAAGTGTCGCAGGCGCTGGGCTTTGGTTTCCGCTGCGGCTTTCTGGGCCTGCTGCACATGGAAATCGTGCAGGAGCGCCTGGAGCGCGAGTTCGACATGGATATCATCACGACCGCGCCGTCGGTCGTGTATGAAGTGATGCAGCGCGATGGCGAACTGCTGAGGGTAGAGAGCCCGTCACGCATGCCGGAAGTGGGCAAGATCGAAGATATCCGCGAGCCCATCGTGAAGGTGACGCTGTTCATGCCGCAGGAGTATGTAGGCCCGGTCATGACGCTGTGCAACCAGAAGCGTGGCGCGCAGATCAACATGAGCTACCACGGCAAGCAGGTGCATCTGGTGTACGAAATCCCGCTGGCCGAAATCGTGCTGGATTTCTTTGATCGCCTGAAATCCGTTTCGCGCGGCTATGCGTCGATGGACTATGAGTTCATGGAATACCGGTCGGCGGATGTGGTCAAGGTGGATCTGCTGATCAACAGTGACCGCGTGGATGCGCTGTCCATGATTGTTCACCGCAGCAACGCCCGTTTCCGGGCCCGGGAAGTGGTGTCCAAGATGCGCGAACTGATCCCGCGCCAAATGTATGATGTGGCCATCCAGGCGGCGATTGGCGCGGAAATCATTGCGCGCGAAAACGTCAAGGCATTGCGCAAGAACGTGCTGGCGAAGTGCTATGGTGGCGATATCTCGCGCAAGAAAAAGCTGCTTGAGAAACAGAAGGCAGGCAAGAAGCGCATGAAGCAGGTTGGCTCAGTGGAAATCCCGCAGGAGGCGTTCCTGGCCATCTTGCAGGTCGAGGATAAATAAGGTTGGAACGCGGATGAGCTGGAATTTCGCCCTGATATTGTTTCTGCTGCTGGTATTGACGGGGGCCGTCAAGATCATCGACCGGGTATGGTTGAGGAAAGCCAGGGCAGCGCGTGCCGAAGCGGAAATCCAGCGTCAGCTCAAAGAAGGCGTGCTGGACGCGGATTCTGCCGAAGAGCGTTCGCGCGCCTTGCGCAACAAGCTGAACCGCGCGCCCTGGTGGGTGGAATACGCGGTCAGCTTCTTTCCCGTCATCCTGTTTGTGTTCGTGCTGCGGTCATTCATTGTCGAACCGTTCCGCATTCCTTCCGGATCCATGTTGCCGACGCTGCAATCCGGCGATCTCATCCTGGTGAACAAATTCAGCTACGGCATCCGTTTGCCGGTGCTGGATCAAAAAATCATTCCCATTGGCGAGCCGCAGCGCGGTGATGTCGTGGTGTTCCGTTATCCGGTCGAACCGCAGACGGACTACATCAAGCGTATCGTGGGCCTGCCAGGCGATGAAGTTGCGTATATCAACCAGACTTTGCTGATCAATGGCAAGGTCGTGCCCCATGTGCGCGACGGCGATTATTACGACCCGGAGCGCATGGCTTACGGTGCGCGATATATCGAGACCCTGGGCGAGCGCAAGCATGACATTCTGCTCAATGAAAACGCCATGCCGAACCTGAGCCCGATCTGGCGCTTCCCGTACTTCGACCAGTGCCGTTATGGCCGCGAAGGCGTGCGTTGCATTGTGCCGGAAGGGAATTATTTTGTGTTGGGCGACAACCGCGACAATAGCCTGGATAGCCGCTATTGGGGGTTCGTGCCTGATGAAAACCTGGTTGGCCGCGCGTTCTTCATCTGGATGAATTTCCGTGAGCCCAGCCGTATCGGCGGATTTAAATAAGACAATGACCCCTTTGCGTTTGCTGGAACAGCGCATAGACCATAAGTTTACGGACGCGGACCTGCTGGACCAGGCCGTGACACACCGCAGTCACAGCGGCAAGCACAACGAGCGCCTGGAATTCCTGGGGGATTCCGTGCTGAACTTTGTGGTGGCGGATCTGCTGTACCAGCGCTATGAAAAGCTGGATGAGGGCGATTTGTCCCGTATCCGCGCCAATCTGGTCAAGCAGTCCGCGTTGGCGGATATTGCCCAGACGCTGTCGCTGTCGGAGTTTCTGCGTCTGGGTGAAGGCGAGTTGAAGAGCGGCGGCTACCGCCGTCCCTCGATTCTGGCCGATGCGCTCGAAGCCATTTTTGGCGCCGTCTTTCTCGACTCCGGCTTTGATGAAGCGCGCCGGGTGATCCGGCGTCTGTACGAACCTGTGCTGGAAAGCGTGGACCCGCATACCTTGGGCAAGGACGCCAAGACCTTGCTGCAGGAATTCCTGCAGGGCCGAAAATTGCCGCTGCCGGTATATACCGTGCTGGCCATTCACGGCGCGGCGCACGACCAGCAGTTCGAGCTGCAGTGCGCCATCGCGTCCTTGAATATTCATGTCACCGCCGCTGGCGGCAGCCGCCGGGCGGCCGAGCAAATTGCTGCGGCAGAAGCACTGACGCAGGCTCAGCGTGCCTGTCCTGCGCCGTTGCGCGGCAAGGCAGCCAAAAAATCCTCGCAGTCGGCGCTGACCGTTGCGGTTGAACAGGAGCGCATGAAGCGCAAAAGCACATGAGCGAGAAGAATAAAGAAACGGAAGCCGCAGCGGATCTGCCGGCAGAAAACGCGGTGGATACCGATTACCGTTGCGGCTTCGTCGCTCTGGTAGGCCGTCCCAACGTAGGCAAATCGACGCTGTCGAACGCATTGATAGGCGCCAAGCTCTCCATCGTGTCGCGCAAGGCGCAGACGACACGGCATCGCATTCAGGGTGTTCTGACGCGTGATGACGCCCAGTTTGTCTTTGTCGATACGCCGGGTTTTCAGACCCGTCATGGCGGCGCCATGAACCGCATGATGAACCGCGTCGTCACCCAGGCGCTGGCGGATGTGGATGTGGTGGTGCATGTGGTCGAAGCCGGCAAATGGTCGGAAGGCGATGCCAAGCTGCTGCCGCTGCTGCCCAAGGGCAAGCGTGTCCTGCTGGCCGTCAACAAGGTGGATTTGCTCAAACAGCGCAACGATCTCTTTCCTTTCGTGGCCAAGCTCACCGCCTTGTACCCCTACGATGCCGTAGTGCCCGTCAGCGCAGCCAAGGACAAGCAGCTGGATGTCCTGCTGACTGAGATCGCCGCAGGCTTGCCGCAGGGCGAAGCCATGTTCGAGCCGGATACATTGACGGACCGGCCGATGCGCTTCATTGCTGCCGAACTGATCCGGGAAAAAATCTTCCGCCTGGTGGGTGACGAGCTGCCTTATGGCTGCACCGTCGTGATCGAACAGTGGGAAGAAAACGAGAACGGCGGTGTGCGCATTGCCGCCTGTGTGGTGGTGGAGCGTGAAAGCCATCGTCCCATTCTGTTGGGGGCGGGCGGGCAGCACATGAAACGCATCGCCACTGAAGCGCGCCAGGATATTTCCAAGCTGCTTGAGCAGCCGGTGTTCCTTGAAATCTATATCAAGGTGCGCAAGGGCTGGTCCGAGCGTGAAAGCGCGCTGCGCGATCTGGGATATGAATAAACGCGCCCGGCGCGTCAATGATGTTATTGCCTACCTGCTGCATGCGACGGCATGGCGGGAAACCTCGCTGATCGTCCAGGCGTTCAGCCGGGAGCACGGTTGCGTGGCGCTGGTGGCCAAGGGGGCCAAGCGCCCCTATTCCACGCTGCGTCCGGTGCTGCATACCTTTCAGCCCTTATTGCTGTCCTGGAGCGGGGCAGGTGAGGTCAAGACACTGGTGCGCGCCGATATCGCCGGGCTGATGCCCCTATCCGGCGCGGCGCTGATGTCTGCCTGGTATATGAACGAATTACTGCTGCGTCTGCTGCCGCGTGAAGATGCCTATCCGGAAGTCTTCGATGCCTATGAAGCGGCATTGCGCCAGCTGGCCAGCGGCGGCCCGGCGGTTGCGGCGCTGCGCCGCTTCGAGTGGACCTTGCTGCGCGAAACTGGTTACGGGCTGGATGAAGAAGAACCGGATTTTTCAGCCTTGGAAAATGAGCCGGGTTTGCGGGCGCGGCTGCGTGAACGTCTGGCGGAGCATTTGGCCGGCCGTCAATTGGCGACGCGGCGGGTACTGATCGACTTGCAGCGCTGGCTGGCGCAAAACCAGCCGGCAGCCTGAGGCGTTACGCGCTGCTGCAGGCAGGCCGCGGCAACCGGGAATGATCGCCCCAGCGGGGCGGGCCGTTTTCCCCGCCTTATGGGGGTGTGAACGGCGGCGGCGGGATGCGCTGCTGCGCTTGGCTTGCAAAGCGGCAGATACCGTAACCGGAAAGATGTATCCGGCAAGATACGAATCTATGGTGTGGATCACAGGCTACAGGATTCTTATGGTTTCTTGTTCATATCCCGCTTTCATGCAAGAATCGAAAGAGAATGGTTCTTAATGTATTTTCTCTTATCCTGCGTATTTGGTCATGCAAGAAAGACCGAATCCGGCAGGATATTTCTTGAGTGAGACTTCCCTTTATGTTCCAAACCGCCCAATTCCGGTTAAGCCGGATAGCCGCTGCGTTGTGCCTGTTGTCCGCATTACCGGTCGTGCAAGCCCAACAAGCCCAGCCCAGTCAGCCCGTGCAGCCGTCACGCGAACTGGAAGCCGTGACGGTACTCGGCACGGCGGCTGAAGAGCAAAAAGAAGCCTTGGGCGTCTCGGTGATCACGGCAGCGGAACTGGAAAAGCGGCCGCCCGCGTCGGATCTGGCTGAAATCCTGCGCCGGGAGCCCGGCGTGAACCTGACCGGTAGCGCTGCTTCCGGGATGCGCGGCAACCGCCGTCAGATAGACATCCGCGGCATGGGCCCGGACAACACCATGGTGCTGATCGACGGCCGCCCGGCCAGTTCGCGCAATGCGTCGCGCCAGGGCTGGACGGGTGAGCGTGATACCGATGGCGATACCGGCTGGGTGCCGCCGGAAGCCATCGAGCGCGTTGAAATCCTGCGCGGCCCGGCGGCTGCGCGTTATGGCTCGGGCGCCATGGGCGGTGTGATCAACATCATCACCAAAAAGCCGACGGACGAGTTCCATGGCTCGGTCACGACCTATAACGACTGGCACCAGGATTCGGACGAAGGCCATAGCCGCCGCGCCACCTTCCTGCTGTCCGGCCCGGCAACCGATAAGCTGGGCTTCCGTCTGTATGGCGGCTATGCCAAGACCACGCCGGATGCCTTGAACCTGAATGATGGCCATGGATCCTATACGGAAAATGACATCACGGCGGCTGCCGGTAAGACTGGTAAGCGGGATCGCTATGTGAATGGCGAGCTGCTGCTGGATATTGATTCGCGCCAATCGCTGGAACTGGATCTGGGCTTTAGCCGTAAGAGCGACCTGTATTCCGGGGATACCCAGAATATGAATAGCAAGGACACGGCGAGCAATCCTATTTTCCAGTCGGTCAAGGATCTTTGGGGCTCTGAAACCACGATTGTTTATCGTACCGATCTCGGGCTGACGCATAAGGGCAACTGGGACTGGGGGGTATCCAACCTCGGTGTGAGCTATGGCTACACCCGTAACTCTCGCGGTGCTGAAGGTTTGTTCGGCGGGCCTGAAGGCGCATTCCTGGGGGAAACTTCAGCCCCGCAAAGCCGCTATGAAAGCCGCTTCAAGGAATGGCGTCTGGACGGTGATGTCAGCCTGCCGCTGGATTTCGGCGGCCTGGAGCAAATGTTGACCGTCGGCGCGGAATGGAAGCGTGAGTCGCTGGATGATCCCGGCAGCTTCCGCAAACTGACCCTGGGCGCCCAGAATCTCGAACCTATTGGTGTGGTTGGACGTGACGGGCAGAGCAAACTGGCATACAGCAGCTTTGCCATCTGGGTGGAAGACAACGTGCGTGTGACGGATGCGTTTACCCTGACGCCTACCGTGCGCTTCAATCATCACGAAGAATTCGGCAATAACGTCAGCCCAGGCCTGACGGCGTCCTATATGGTCAATGATGTCTGGACGATTCGCGGCGGGATTGCGCGGGCTTACAAGACGCCTAACCTGTATCAGGCCAACCCGAACTATCTGTTGTATAGCCGGGGCATCGGCTGCCGCACGGCCTTGACGCCCAATGGCGGCTGCTATTTGCAAGGCAATGACGACCTGAAGAGCGAAACCAGCATCAACAAGGAAATCGGGGTGGCCTATGACGATGGCATTTTCAATGCCAGCCTGGCTTACTTCCGCAACGATTACAAGAACAAGATCGTCGCGGGCGTGGATCCCGTTGGCCAAGTGGCATTGAAGGCGGATAACCCCTACTTGCTGCAATGGGCGAATACGCCCAAGGCGGAAGTGTCCGGCCTGGAAGGCAATGTCTTTATTCCGTTCACGGATGCGGTGTCCTGGAATACGAATTTCACCTACATGATTTCGTCCAAGGACAAGACTTATAACCAGCCGCTGAGCATCATTCCCAAGTACACCGTCAATTCCTGGCTGGATTGGGCCGTCAGCGAACGCCTGTCTTTGCAGGCAGCTCTGACTTGGTACGGCAAACAGGAAGCGGCTGATTTCGATATCCGCCGCGGGGGTGAGGTTGTCTCGCGGCCTGGCCTGCATCCTTACGCGCTGGTCGGCCTGAATGGCGGATATGAAATCAACAAGAATTTCAGCGTGCGCCTTGGGATCGAAAACCTCTTTAACAAGCGTCTGTACCGCACCGGTTTGAATACTGGAACCAGCAATGAGGACGTGTTGGGCGCAGGGGCACAGACCTACAACGAGCATGGCCGCAATTATTTCCTGAATCTCACGGCCCGCTTCTGATGGCCTGCTGATCGCTGCCAACCGGCCAGACTCTGCTGCCCTTTTGGCAGAGGCCTGGCAGGGCCGCGAAGTGAAAAATGCCGCATGACCGCCAGTTCCGGCGCCATGCGGCATTTTTTTTACGGCATTTTTTCGCGGCATCCGGATCTGGCGGTTACAGCATCCGGAAGTTCCGGCCTGCGCCGGAACACGGGTCAGACACGTGTTCCGGCGTCCCGGCGCCGCGCGTCACGCAAGCCGGGCGCGGCTCAGCTGCGGCGTGCCGTCAGCCATTGCTCAGGCGCCAGCGGCGTGGCGGCGACGCGGACTTCGCCGAGCTGGCCGAAGAAGCCGTCGGTCCGTTCGCCTTCCCAGCTGCCTGCGCCTATGACCCAGGGCAGGGCGGCACCGGCGCTGGCCAGCCCGCTGGCGTTGCCGGAATTACGCAGCACCGGGGCGCCTTCGATATACATGGTGCTTTCCTTGGTGGCAGGGTCGGCCACGATGGCAATGTGCACCCAGGTGTCGGCCATGATTTCACCCGACCAGCTGGCCTGTGGCGAGCGGCTGCCCGATTGGGCCGTCACCACTTCCCACTGGATTTCCCGCAGGCTGGAGACGGCAAACAGCAGCGGCGGCGATTCCGGGTCGCCACCGGCAAAGCCAGGCACCGAACCGCGCATGCCGTCGCGCGTCATGATGTTCATCCACGCGTGCAGGCTGGAGTTCCAGTCCTTGTCGAGCTTCACGAAGGCTTCAATGGTGTAGCCGCTACTGGCAAATTCCATGGCATTGAGCGCAGCGCTGGTGTCGGTCAGGAAATAGCTTAGGCGGCCTTCACGCTTGTTGGTATTGAGGAAGCGGACCGAACCCGGGGCGGCTGACAGATGGTGGCGGTCATCCGACCACACCATGTCTTCCAGGCGGGCCGTCGTGACACCGCGTTCGGTATTGAGCGCGGCGCGGCGGATCGGGTTGGCGCCGGTTTCATCGGCGATGACATGGTTGACTGGCACAGGGGTTCCCGTGCTGCCGCCAAAGAAACGCCAGTGGGCAACGGTGGCGGCAACGTGCGCGTAATCATCGCTGTCCGCAGGGGGACGCGGCTCAATGACTTCCGGTTCGGTATAGCCATTCAGAATCAGCGCGCTGGTCTGGGCCACGATGGCGGCCCGCTTGCCCTGGCCGGCGGTAAACGATTTATTGAAGCCGGAAAAGCGCTCGGCGAAATTCATGGGGATCGTCAGCCGCTCATTGCTGCCGGTCAGCACCGCCTGATCGAAACGCGTCAGCGTATTGGCGGGCTTTTGCACCACCCAGGGCGAGAAGGACAGAATGTCGATCAGATTGTTGGTCAGGTCGAATTCATACAGCCGCATCAAGCCGTTGCCGCCTTGATAGGCCATCTGGTAATCGACCACCATCAACTCGACATTGCGGCCGAAGTCATTCTTTTTGGTCAGGTGGGCGGCGCCGTGATGGTGGCCGTTGAGCGTCATGAAGATCTGGTCATTGTCGCGGATCAGCTTGTCCCAGAGCATCAGGCCATAAGACGTTTCCAGCGGGCTGACGCCATCGCGGTCGATATTGAGCAACTGGTGGTTCACCAGGATGACGGGTACGGTCGGGTGCTTGGCAATGACCTCGCGCGCCCAGGCAATACCGGCGTCAGACACCCGCCAGGAGAGCGACAGCACCATGAACTGCTGTCCTTCGGCTTCGAAGATGTGATATTCGTGGAAGCCGCTGCTGTCGCGGGCGCCGAAGGTGGGCTGCCATTTGGCGCGGGTAGGGCCGAACCATTGCAGATAGGGTTCGGCAGCCAGATCGCGCTGCGCATCGGTACCGCTTTGCTGGCTGCTGGCATCCACATAACCGCGGTCGCTCAGCACATCATGATTGCCTGCCAGGATGGAGTAAGGCACTTTGCCGGTTTCGAGCACTCGCATGGCCTGATCGGCCACCTTCCACTGATCGGGCTTGCGCACCTGATCGACGACATCACCGAGGTGCGCCACAAAAGCGATGCCCAGTTCGCGGGCATGTTCGGCAATCCAGTAGGTTTGGGCCATGAACGGCTCGCTGCCGAACTTGCGGCTGTACTGGCTGTTCTCGTCCGGCGTCGCGTAGCGTGCGTAAAACTGGGTGTCGGGCAGGACAGCCAGGGCGAACCGGGACGCGCCTTCAGGCTCGGGCGCGGGAGGGTTCAGGTTACCGGCGTCGTCATCATCATGGCTGCTGCCACAGGCCGTCAGCAAGACGGAGCCGCCCAGCGGCAGCAGACCGGCAGCCAGGCTGCCGCGCAGCAGGCGGCGGCGTGAAGAATCGGCGGGGGCCAGCGGGGAAACAGAATGATCGGGAGGGGTAGAAGACATGATGCGGTCAAAAAATCCAGCCATTGAAGAAAGACCAGTTTGTACCGTTCGAGCATGTCAGCACCGTGACAGCCCGCCGGACAAGGGGGGGCTTTCGTGACGGCCTGAGCATGTGCGATGCTCAGGCGTGCGCATCAATTTTGTTGAGTGCCGCTCAGGCGCGCATCGAGTATCCGCATGAAGCCATTCCAGGCATCCAGAGATCGCGCTCAATATTTTCCCGTACCCGAGCCAGCGGCCGGCCGGGCGGGTGCTGGCAAGGCGGCGGCGTGGAAGCGGCGATAGACCGCCTGCCGCTTGCCGCGGCCTGAAAGTCCTAAGGGGGCGTAAAAAACCTGAAAGGACTTAGAGCACTTCGCGGCGCAGTTCGGGGAAAACCTTGGAGACCTTGTCCAGCAGGTAGTCGCCATAGATGCCGTTGAAGGCATGGACATTGGCGCGGTCCCAGCGCTCGGCGCTGTCATCCTGGGCAGGGGCATCGGCCAGGCCTTCGATACGCTGCACCCGCGCGAAGAAATTCGGGTCGAAAAACAGCGGGAAGGACAGGCGGTCATGGCCTGAGGTATTGCGTTTGACGCGGTGCGGCGTGGATTTGTAGAGCCCGCCCGTCATGCGGTCCAGCATGTCGCCGATATTGCAGACGAAGGCGCCGGCCACTGGCGGCGCGTCTATCCAGCCCCCGGGCGTGCGGACTTCCAGCCCGCCGATATGGTCCTGCAGCAGGATGGTCAGCAAACCGTAGTCGGTATGTTCGCCCACGCCCCACTGCACATCCAGCCCTTTGGGCACGGCTTGCGATGGATAGTTGAAGATGCGGAACAGGATCAGCGGATCCGCCGTGTAGCGGTCATGGAAGTAGCTGGCCGGCAGGTCCAGGCTGAGTGCGATGCCTTCCATCAGTTGATGGCCCAGCTGGGTGGTGGCGGCCATGTATTCGAGGATGGTTGCGCGCAGGCCGGGGACGTCCGGGAACTGGTTGGCGCCGTGCACGGGTGTGCCGGCCTGTACCAGCGGATGGTCGGCGGGAAGTTCCGTGCCCAGGTACAGGCCTTCCTTCCAGTCCGGGCGGCCGGAGGTCAGTTCGCCGCCCAGCGGGAAGTAGCCGCGCCAGGCGCGGCCGCCCAGCGCCATGCGCCACTGCAGCTTGGTGGCTTCGTCAAGATTGAAGAAATCATGGCTCAGGCGTTCCAGGCGGCTGATCAGTTCCGGGCTGACGCCATGGCCGTTGACATAGAAAAAACCATGCTCGCGGCAGGCAGCGCGGATGTGTTGCGCCACCTGGGCACGCCCGCTGGTATCGCCGGGCTCGCGCAACGCGGCAACGTCGATAATGGGCAGGCTGGCTGGGGCAGGGGAAACAGTCGGGGTGGTCATGATGGCTCTCTGGCGGGAATCAGGCAGCAGGTTGCGCCGCAGGCTCAGCAGTCGGGGCGGCAAAAGGGGAACGGATGTCCGCCAGGAACTTCTGCGCGCGCGGGTGCTGCGGGCGCTCGAAGAAATCCTTGGGCGTGCCGCGCTCCAGCACTTGGCCGGCATCCATGAAAATAATGCGGTCGGCCACTTCGCGGGCAAAGCCCATTTCGTGGGTCACGCACACCATGGTCATGCCTTCGCGGGCCAGGTCGCGCATGACCAGCAGCACTTCGCTGACCATCTCCGGGTCCAGCGCGCTGGTTGGCTCATCGAACAGCATCAGCGGCGGCTCCATGGCCAGTGCGCGCGCGATGGCCACGCGCTGCTGCTGGCCGCCGGACAGAGAATGCGGCATGGCGTCCGCTTTGACGGCCAGACCGACGCGTTCGAGCAAGGCCATTGCGCGGGTGCGGGCCTGGGCGGCCGACAGGCCGCGCAGCCGCATGGGGGCCAGCGTGCAGTTTTCCAGCACACTCAGGTGCGGGAACAGATTGAATTGCTGGAAAACAAAGCCGATGTGCGAGCGGAATTCGTTCAAATCCAGCTTGGGGTCATAGATATCCTGGCCGTTCACGCGAATCGTGCCGGATTGAATCGGCTCCAGGCGGTTGATGGTGCGGATCAGCGTGGATTTGCCGGAACCGGAAGGGCCGCAGACGACGACCACTTCGCCTTTGGCGATGGTTTCATTGACATCGGTCAGCGCCTGGTACTTGCCGTACCATTTGTTGACGTTTTCGAACTGAATCATGTTCATGCGGGAACTCCTTGGGGTTCTTGCTGCGCCTGGGGGCGCCGCGCCAGCCGCCGTTCCATGGCGTAAGCGCAGCGCGACAGCGCGAAGCACAGCAGGAAGTAGGTCAGGCCCAGCACCAGATAGATTTCTACCGGATGAGTCATAACCTGGGTGTTGATCTGCGAGGTGACGAAGGACACTTCGGACAGGCCGATGATATAGCCCAGCGAGGTTTCCTTGATGGTGGAAACGAACTGATTCACCAGCGACGGCAGCATATTGACGAGCGCCTGCGGCAGGACGACAAAACGCATGGCGCGGAAGTAGCCCAGGCCCAGCGAACGCGCGCTTTCCATTTGTCCCTGGGGCAAGCCCTGGATCCCGGCGCGCACGATTTCTGACAGATAGGCGGCGTCGAAAATCACCAGGGCGATCAGCATGGTGCCGAATTGGTCGGTTTTCACGCCGGTGACGCTGGGCAGGAAGAAATACGCCCAGAACACGACCATCAGCAGTGGCGTGCCGCGCACGATGAAAACCAGCCCGGTGACGGGCCAGCGCAGCAGCCGCCAGGGGCTCAGGCGCGCAAAGGCCAGCACCACGCCCAGCGGGAATGCCAGCAGCAAGGCCGAGACGGCCAGCAACAAGGTCAGCGCCAGCCCGCCCAGCGGGCCATTGGGATATTGGCCGATGAGGAAGTACAGCCAATAAGTGTCGATGATTTCCAGAAAGCTCATAGCGCCCTCGCCGGATAACGGTGCTGGTACCAGGCGGCCAGCGCGGTGATGAGCAATGACAGGCCCAAATAGGAGGCCGAGGCGAAGGCGAAGGCCTCGAAGCTGCGGAAACTGGCGCTCTCGACCTGGCCGGCCTGATACATCAGTTCCGACACGCCGATGACCGTGGCGATGCTGGTGCCCTTCCAGAGATTCAAGGTTTGCGAAATCAGCGGCGGCACCGTAATGCGCACGGCCTGCGGCAGGATGACCAGGCGCATGCTTTCAAGGTAACTGAAGCCCAGCGCCCGGGCGGCTTCGGATTGCACCGGGGCAACGGCGCGGATGCCGCTGCGTATGTCTTCGGCCATATAGGCGGCGGTATAGAGCGACAAGGCGACGATGGCTGCCACAGCTTCGATTTCGCCGTCATACAGCCAGAAACGCACGCTTTCCGGCAGCAGTTCGGGAGCGCCGAAATACCAGAACAGCATCTGCGCCAGCAAGGGGACATTGCGGATGGCTTCCACATAGGCCATGCCCAGCGCGCGTAGCGGCGCGAAACGCGACAGGCGCATCAGCGCCACGATAACGGCCAGCGGCAGCGCACAGGCCAGCGAGACGATGAACAGCAGCAGCGACAGGCGCAGCCCGGCCATCAGCATCTCGTGATACTGGCCGCCCATCAGCATGGAAAGATCAAAACCCATGGTCACCCGCCGGCGTCAGGGCTGTGAAGCCTCGAAGCGGAAGTCCCGCTGCGTGTAACCATGGCGGGTCTCCGGGCCATACCATTTGAAGAACAGGCTCTCGGCCTTGCCGTCCTGTTCCAGGGCGCCTAGCGCTTCATTGACGGCGGCGCGCAGTGCCGGTTCGTCCTTGCGCAGACCAATACCGACAGTCGTGGTGCTGACGCGTTCGGGCAGCATGACATAGTCATCCGCCTTGGGGCCGGCCTTGGAAAGCACGCCGATCAGGCCGGATTCATCGTCCACGAAACCTTCGGCCTTGCCTTGCTGCAGGGCGAGGAAGGCCTGCGGCGCGCTATCGAAACTGACGACTGTCACGCCGGGCACGGCGGCCTTGATATTGTCTTCCTGGGTGCCGCCCTTGATGGTGACGACTTTGCGGCCATCCAGTTCGGCAACATGCGCCAGACCGGTACGGCGCGGCACCAGAACCTTCTGGCCCGTCACGAAAATGGGCAGCGAGAAATCGACTTGTTGTTCACGCTCGGGAATGCGCGCCAGCGCGGCAGCCAGGATATCGACGTGCCCTTGTTGCAGCGAAGGGATGCGCGCGGCGACGGCAATCTGGCGAAAGACGGGTTTGACGCCCAGGGCCTGGGCGACTTCATTGCCCAGGTCGATTTCATAGCCGACCAATTGGCGACTTTGCGGGTCGATGAAACTGTAGGGTTCGGCTGTGCCCAGCACGCCGATGACGATTTCGCCCTTGGCGCGGATGTCGTCGAGCTGGTCGGCCTGCGCGGCGGACAGCGGCAAGAGGGTGGCGAGGGCACTCAGGGCGAGGCCGGCGGCCAGTGTGAGTTTGCGGATCATAGCGGTGGAT
>NZ_JBQEKA010000003.1:0-9269 GCF_052103615.1 Kerstersia sp.
GCCTTTCGCCTGAGCCTGAGCCGGACGGAGGCCGGCAGGCGTGAACCTGGCGCGTCCTTTCGTCCAACGGCCCATTGCCAGCATTCTGATCGCGCTGGCCATCCTGCTGCTGGGCCTGCTGGCAGGGCGCCTGATGCCTGTCGCCCCCCTGCCAGCGGTGGATTTTCCCGCCATCATGGTGCGCGCCAGCCTGCCCGGCGCCGACCCGGAAAGCATGGCTGCTACCGTCGCCGCCCCGCTCGAACGCGCCTTCGGCAATATTTCCGGTGTCAGCAGCATGACCTCGCGCAGCGAGCAAGGCGGCACCAGCATCCTGCTGCAGTTCGATCTGTCGCGCAATATCAATGACGCCGCGCGCGATGTGCAGGCCGCCATCAATACGGCGCAAGGGGAATTGCCGGCAGGCATGCCGCAGTTGCCCAGCTATTTCAAGATTAATCCCTCCCAGGCGCCGATTCTGGTGCTGGCGCTCAGTTCGCCCAACCTGTCGCCAGGGCAGCTGTATGACGTTGCGGCCACCGTGCTGGCGCAGAAAATCGCTCAGATACAGGGTGTCAGCGAAGTATCGGTCGATGGCGCGGCCCTGCCTGCCATCCGCGTGCAATTGAACCCTCAGGCCCTGGCGCACAGCGGCATCGCCCTGGATGATGTGCGCCAGGCGCTCTCCAATGCCAACCCGCTGCAGCCCCGGGGCATCATTGAAAACGACAAGCTGCGCTGGCAGGTGCAAAGCGCCGACCAGCAAAAGCGGGCAGCCCAATACCAGGACCTGGTGATCCGGTATCAGGATGGCGCAGCCATCCGCCTGGCCGACATCGCAACCGTCACCGACTCAGTGGAAGACCGCTATACCAGCGGCTTTCACAACCGCAACCCGGCAGTCATCCTGATGGTCAGCCGCCAACCGGGTGCCAATATCGTGGCCACCATCGCGGACATCCGCGCGCAGCTGCCTGCGCTGCAGGCGCTGATTCCCCCCGATGCCACCCTGACCGTCGTCGCCGACCGCTCACCCGGCATTCATGCCACCCTGCGCGAAGCCGGGCTTACCCTGCTGATCGCCTCGGCGCTGGTTGTCGCCGTCATCCTGGGGTTTCTCGGCAGCTGGCGCGCCGCGCTGATTCCCAGCGTCGCCATCCCGATCTCTCTGGTCGGCGCCCTGGCCATTATTTATCTCTACGGTTTTTCACTCAACAACCTGTCTGTCATGGCGCTGATTGTGGCCGCAGGACTGGTTGTCGATGATGCCATCGTGGTGATGGAAAATATCCAGCGCCACATCGAGCGCGGCCTGGCGCCGCTGCCCGCCGCCATACGCGGCGCCGGGGAAATGGGTTTTACGCTGCTGGCCATGAACCTGGCTCTCATCATGGTGTTTGTCGCCATCCTGGCATTGGGCGGCATGATCGAACGCTTTTTCCGCGAGTTCTCCATCACGCTGGCAGCCGCCGTCCTGGTATCCCTGTTCCTGTCCCTCAGCCTGACGCCCAGCCTGTGCGCGCAATTGCTGCCCGGACGCCCGCCGCCCGGCGCCCATGCCCCTCGTCCCGCCTGGCATGACCGGATGTTTGCCAGTGTCCGGCGGCAGTATGGCGCCAGCCTGCGCTGGAGCCTGCGCCATCAGCCTTTGGCATTGCTGGCGCTGGCTGGCGCCATGGCGCTGACAGTCATCCTGTTCGCCGCGGCCCCCAAAGGCTTTCTGCCCCAGCAGGATACCGGCCAGTTGCAGGGGTTCATCCGCGGCGATGACGGCGCCTCTTTCGAGGTCATGCAGCCCAAGATCGAGCAATACCGCCGCCTGCTCGTCAATGACCCCGCCATTGCCGATGTCATCGGCACCAGCGGCGGCGGCATGGGGGTCAGCAACGGGCGCTTGCTGGTGCGGCTCAAACCCCTGGGCGAACGGACCGAAACCGCCAACGAAGTCGTCAACCGGCTGCGCGCCCAGCAGCCAGTCATTCCATCCGGCATGCTGTTCCTGGCCGTAGATCAGGACATCAATATGCCACGCTCCATGGGCAGCTCCGGCGACTATGAGCTGACCCTGCTGTCCGGCGACCTGGAACTGCTCCGCACCTGGGCCCCCCGGGCGCGCGCCGCGCTCATGGATACGCCTGAACTGGTCGATATTTCCCCCAGCAATAGCGACCGCACCCAGCAGATCAACCTGGACATCGACCGCGAAGCCGCCCGCCAGCTGGGGGTGGACATGGAAGCGATCGCCACCACGCTCAGCAACGCATTCAGCCAAAGACAGGTAGCCACGCTTTACAGCCCGCTCAACCAGTACCGCATCGTCATGGAGCTGGACCCGCGCTATACCGGCAGGCCGGAAACCCTGGATCAGCTGCATGTGCTGGCACGCGACGGCAAGCGTGTGCCGCTCAGCGCCTTTGCCCGCTACGACTACAGCATGGTGCGCGACCGGGTGAACCATGATGGCGCGTTTGCCGCCGAGAACATCAGTTTCTCGCTGGCCGACGGTATCTCACTGGATACGGCCATGGCCGCCATCGACCGCACCTTGGGCGACATCATGCTGCCCAATAGCGTGCAGGCCCGCCTGGGCGGCAACGCGGGCATGTTCCAGAGCAGCATGGATACCCAGCCCATGCTGCTGCTGGGCGTGCTGATCGCGGTTTACCTGGTGCTGGGCATCCTCTATGAAAGCGCGCTGCACCCGCTCACCATCCTATCCACACTGCCCTCGGCCGGCCTGGGCGCTTTCCTGGCGCTGCGCGCCACCCAGACGGAATTCACCCTGATCGCCCTGCTGGGCCTGTTCCTGCTGATCGGCATGGTCATGAAAAACGCCATTTTGATGGTGGATTTCGCCCTGGTCGCGCAGCGCCGGGGCACTGCGGCGGCCCCTGCCATTTATGCCGCCGCCTGCCAGCGCCTGCGTCCCATCCTGATGACCAATATGGCGGGCCTGCTGGGCGCCCTGCCGCTGGCGCTGGGTTCGGGCGACGGCGCGGAAATGCGCCAGCCCCTGGGCATTGCCATTGTCGGCGGCCTGGCGATCAGTCAGTTGGTCACGCTATACACCTCGCCAGCCGTCTATCTGCTGATGGATCGCCTGAAACGGTGGCGCAACCGTCCCGCGCCTGCCGTCCAGCGCTGATATGATGTGTTCGCCTTCTTCGCATCCGCCTTTTGCTTCCTATGCTCCCACGCTCCCGCGCCTCCGGTTTTTCCTTACTGCAGCCTGCCCGTCATGACGCTGGCAGCCGGCAACGGCCAGGGCTGCGCTGGCTGGCTGCCGCAGCCCTGCTGGCCCTGGCCGGATGCGTCAGCGGCCCGGACTACCGCCGCCCCGCCGCGCTGGAAGACATGCCCGCCACGTTCCGCCAGCTGGATGGCTGGCGGACAGCCGAACCCGGCCAGCCGCTGAGCGATACCGCCTGGTGGCAACGCTATCAGGACCCGGTACTGACGGAACTGCTGGCCCGTATCGACAGCCACAACCAGAACCTGCTGCAAGCGCAAGCCCGCCTGCGCCAGGCGGACGCCCTCATCGGCCGCGCGCGCGCCGCCGGTTTGCCTACCGCTGGCGCCAATGCCGGCTATACCCGCAGCACTGGCGGCACGGATAATTACACCACCGGCCTGAACATTTCCTGGCTGCCCGATCTCTGGGGCCGGGTGCAGCGCGACGAAGAAGCCGCTCAGGCAGCCGCACAGGCCAGCGAGGCCGACCTTGCCGCCGTGCGCCTGGGCGTGCAATCGAATCTCGCGCAAGCTTATTTCCGCCTCATCACCCTGGACCGCCAGGCCGAGTTGCTGGCCGCCACGGAGCAAGCCTACGTGCGCGCTGCCGAACTGACACGCAACCAATACGAAGCCGGCATCAGCGCCCGGGCGGATGTCGTGCTGGCCGAAACCCAGCTCGAACAAGTCCGGGCCCAGCGCTACAACATCGCCTGGCAACGCGCCCAGAATGAACACGCCATTGCCGTGCTGGCGGGCGCCGCGCCCTCGGCCCTGCAAATCGCGCCGCAACAATCCCTGCCTGCGCTGCCCCCCTTGCCGGAAGCCCTGCCCGCCACCCTGCTGGAACGGCGCCCTGACATCGCGGTGGCAGAACGCAATATGGCGGCCGCCAACGCACGGATCGGCGTTGCCGCCAGCGCCTGGTTCCCCGATCTCACCCTGAGCACCTCGGGCGGCTTCCAGCACAACAGCCTGAATCACTGGCTGACCGCACCCAGCCGCGTCTGGTCCTTGGGGCCAGCCCTGGCGCTGACCCTGTTCGACGGCGGCGCGCGCCAGGCAACGCTGACCCAGGCGGAAGCCGCCTACGACGAGCAAGTCGCACGCTATCGCCAGACCGTTCTGGAAGCCTTGCGCGAAACCGAAGATGCCCTGGCCGCCCTGCGCACCCGGGCGCAGGAAATCGAACGCCAGGAGAAAGTCGTGGCGCTAGCGGAAGAAAACCTGAGGCTGGTCATGAACCGCTATCAGGCAGGCATCGTCACCTACCTGGAAGTCACCACCGCGCAAACCACGGAGCTGAATGCGCGCAATACCTTGTTCGCCCTGCAGGGCGAACAACTGGCCGCCAGCGTCCAGCTGATCGCAGCGCTGGGCGGGGGCTGGTCGGACACCGCCCTAGACACCCGGCCCGCGGCACCCAGCCCGGCCCGCCAGGCGCCCTGAGCACCTGCAGCACGCGCGGCGGGCAGCGCGCGGCGGCTCATACCCCCAGGCACAGCGCCAGTTTGAAGCGGACGTCACGCTGCAGCGGCTGCGGCCGATAACATCCTTCCTGCGTCGAGAAACGCAGCCATATCATATGCTTGTTCGCACTGATATCAGGAAATGTGCCATCACTGCTGTCCACCCAGACACGCAATAAATGCCCCGCCTTGCCATGCAGCATCTGGCGGTAGGCGCCAGCATGCGCCACTTCCTGCTGGACTTCCCCCCCCCGCCGCAACAGATCCAGCAGCAACTCCAGGGCCTCGCGCATGACGGAAAACGGCGCGATCCATTGCTGCAAATCCTCGCAGCGCGAGCTCGCTTCCTTGGACTGCCAGGCATGGTAGGACGGCATATCCACATGCGTCGTCCCGCCCAGCACCGCCATTCGGCCGCGCAGGCTGGCCAGCCATTCATTTTCACGCAACAGCTGGCTGGCGCGGGGCTGGTGCAAGAGCTGCCCGGCCACACGTGCCAGCGCGCCCAAGGTATCGTCCAGCACTTCAGGCTCGACGTCAGGGTGCTCCCGCAAACCTTGGAGCGCCTGGCGCTGCCGCTCGATGTCCTGCAGCAACCCGCCTCTCAGGTCCACGCGCTCCGTGGTTTCGATCAGCTCGAATAACGCGCCCATGGCCTGCTGGTGCAGGCGGAAGTCTCCCGGCTGGGAAAAATAGAACAGACGGTCAAACAGGGACTCCAGCCGCAGAAATACGCGTATTCGTTCATTGAATGGATATTCGTATAAAGTCACTCGCCTCGGCACCCCTGTTGTTCTGGCCGGCGGTACCGGCTTGATTCAACCCTTGCAATCCCAAGCATAAGCCAAGCCGCCGTTGCTTCGGCGGAATGTCCTAAAAAGTGTTCTTTCCTGCAGCACACCTGCGGGCAAGGCGCGGGCCTGCCACTCAGGCGCCACGGCGCAAACTGGACATCCATTGCTCATGGGCACGGCGCACACGCTGCAATAAATCCGCCTCGGATGTATTGCCGTCATTCAGAATGACATCATGCGCAACCGCCAGGCGCTCGGCACGCGTCGCCTGCGCATCCATGATACGCCTGATGGTTTCAGGCGTCAGCCCGCTGCGCGACTGAACTCTTGCAAGTTGTGTCGCCGGATCGCAATCCACGACGCAAATCCGCCCCACGCGCTCGCGCCAGTCTCCTGATTCCACCAGCAGCGGCACCACTGCCACGCGATAGTGCCCCGCCACCTGCGCCAGCTGGCGCTGTGTTTCGGCGCGGATCAGCGGATGCAGGATACCTTCCAGGGTCTGCCTGGCAGCAGGATCCTCAAAGACCTTGGCACGCATCCAATCACGGTCCATCGCGCCATCCGCCCGCACGACCTGGCTGCCGAACGCCGCTTGCAGCACCGGCATGGCAGCACCGCCAGCCGCAGTCAGTTCATGGGCCACGACATCCGTATCCACCACGCCTGCGCCCCACTGCGCCAGCCAGTTCGCTACCTTGCTTTTCCCTGACCCGATACCGCCAGTCAGGCCCAGCGTCAGCCGCTGGCCGCCCGTTGCGTCAGGCAGCCACAGCCCTGCGTCCGCTGCTGTTTGCTGCATGTCTTTCATGGTGCGCCTATCCATAGCAGGACTGCCGCGCCAGCCCAGGCCAGATGTATGCCAAAGGGCTGCGCCGTGCGCATGCCGGCGCGCCGCGCGGCAATCAGCCAAAGGCCATAGGCCAGCCCGGACACGGCGGCCATCAGAATCAATTGAGGCAGGGCCGCCAGGCCCACCCAGGCGCCCAGCGCCGCCAGCAGTTTGAAATCTCCGTAACCCATACCTTCGCGCCCGGTCACGAGGCGAAAGCCATGGAACAGCAGCCACAGGCAACCATAGCCCGCGACTGCCCCCAGCAAGGCATGAGACAAAGGCACCCAGCCAGACGCCAGATTGAACAGCAGACCGGCCCACAGCAAGGGCTGGGTCAGGCTATCGGGCAACAACATGTCGCGGGCATCTATCACCGCCAGCAGCAGCAACACCCACAGGCAAAGCAGCATGCATAAGGCGCCCCAATTCATGCCGAAGCGCCAGGCGCACAAAGCGGCCAGCGCCACCGCGCCCAGCAGCAGCACCCACCGAGCCGGCCGCGTCAGCGCAGACATAGGCGCTACAGGCATAGGCTCTACAGACATCGGCAGCGCGGCGTCCCCGGCATCCGGGCCGCAAGCTGTACCGGGCTCCTGCCCTTGCTGCGCCCGCAGCCAGTCCTGCGCGTGCCACGCCCATTCATACTGCATGCGCCACGGCAGCCAGGCAGCCAGGCGCACAAGCACTGGCGTCACGGCCAATCCGGCGGCCAATGGCAGCAACCATGCGGCCCAAAGGGGCAGATTCCACGTTTCCCACATGGTTTAGGATGATAACAGTGCATCCCCGCCGACGAATGCGTAGAATTGTCACTTGAGACCTTCCTGTTTTGCCCATGCGGCACATGCCAGACTCGCGATGCTGGCAAGCAGGAGCCAGCAGTCAGACCTTGAGCTTTTCACTGACCACCATGCGAACCATGCCACTGCCCATCCGGCGCGCCTACCGTGCCTTGACACCGCTTGCAGCCATGCTCGGCGGCGCGCTGCTGCTGTCAGCTTGTGCCAGCAATACCGATAGCGCCTATGCCCCCCGGGCAGAAAACAGCGCCACCGATGCGCGCAATCAGTATCAGGACTTCCGCGGCCGCGAAGCCGTGCGCGCGCCCAGCCAGCTGCAGATTTCCCTGGACCGCAACAACATCCGGAAAAATAAGCAAACGGCTGCCGCCGCAGCCGCCGAGGCCGACGCCGAAGCGCAGCCGCAAGACGGCGAAACCCCGCCGGATATCGTGGCCGCTGCTGGCGACGGCCCCGCCGTCCTGCCCGAACCGGCCTACGAAGGGTCGCCCTGGCTGCGCGATACCCAAACCTATCTCGGTACCGTACCCTGCTTTACCGGCGACGAATCTTGCCGAGCGCAGCGGGTCACCCTGACCCTGTCGCCCAATGGCCGCTGGCGCAGCCGCACCGTGACCATAGACCCGCCCGCCAATCCGCCGGAAAGCTATACGGATCAAGGCTGCTGGCGTGTTTCCGGTGAAAGCCGCGAACGTGTGACGCTCTACAACACCGAACGCACCCAATCCATCGCCAGCTTCAGTTTCAGCCACGGCAATGCTCTGGTTCTGCGCCAATTGCATGACCAAGGCAGCCGCCTGACCTACCGCCTTTCGCGCCAGCCTGAAATCGACCCGATCAGCGAATTGGGCCAGGCCGCACCGGATTGCCACGTCGTTCCCTGATAAGCGCCAGGCGCGCGGCGCTGCGCTGCCCCGCCTGATGTCTTCCCGGCGCAGCCAGACGGCTGCGCCCGGCACTTCCCCTGCCGCCGCCTCAGCTGCCCAAATCTAGCCGCATGGCCGCGCGCCGGCTTTCTCTCTGCTTTATCGTCGCCACACTGCTACATGTTCACCTTGCTTGCCACGGAAAAACGCGCGCTGGCCGGTCTATCCGGCATGTTCGCCATCCGCATGCTGGGGCTATTCCTCGCCCTGCCCGTCCTGAGCCTCTACGCCGCCGATCTGCCGGGTTCAAGCCCGGCGCTGATCGGCCTCGCCCTGGGCATTTACGGCATCACCCAAGCCGTGCTGCAGATCCCCTTCGGCCTGCTCTCCGACCGCTATGGCCGGAAATTCATGATCGCCATCGGGCTGGCGCTGTTTCTGGCAGGCAGTATCATCGCCGCCCAGGCCGAAAGCATGACCGGCCTGATCCTGGGCCGCGCCCTGCAAGGGGCAGGGGCGGTCTCCGGCGTGATTCTCGCGCTGCTGGCGGATCTCACACGCGAATCGGTGCGCACCCCGGCCATGGCCCTGATCGGCCTGTCGGTCGCGCTCTCCTTCGGCATCGCCATGACGGTCTCGCCCATCATTGCCGCCAGCCATGGGCTATCCGGCGTTTTCTGGTTCACGGCAGGCCTGGCACTGCTGAGTCTGTTTGCACTGTGGCGCATCGTGCCCGACTCCCCAAACACCGTCCGGCACCGTGACGTTTCCATTGATTTCGGCATGCTGGGCAGCACCCTGGCCCGGCCAGAACTGTTGCGCCTGAATCTTTCCGTCTTCGTCCTGCACTTCACCTTGATGGCCGTTTTCATGGGCGTGCCCACCCTGCTCGAACAAAGCGGCACGCCGGCTGCCCGCCACGGCTGGATTTATCTGCTGGTCATCACGCTCTCCATTCTGGCCCTGATTCCCTTGATGACCCTGGCCGAACGGCGCAATAAAGTCCGTGCCATCATGCTGCTGGCCATTGCGCTCACCACTGCAAGCACTGCCGCCATGGGGCAGCTGCGCAGCCACTATGGTGTCATCACGCTGCTCTGGAGCTTTTTCATCGGCTTCAATCTGCTGGAAGCCATGCTGCCATCGCTGCTGAGCAAGCTGGCCCCCGCCGGGGCCAAGGGCACCGCCATGGGCGCCTATTCCACCTGCCAGTTTCTGGGCACCTCGCTGGGCGCCATTCTTGGCGGCCGCCTGGCTCAGAGCTATGGCCTGGAAGCCATTTTCCTGATGACTGC